>JAIPFR010000023.1 GCA_021736525.1 Spirochaetia bacterium | reverse complement strand
ATCAGGATACAGAGAAATGGTTTTCGTACGGCAGTCCCGGCGGTTCCAGTTCACCGGATTCACCAAACCTTCATTTTTCAAATGGAGCCTACTATACTGCATGGGTAGAAGGTAC
Source organism: Spirochaetia bacterium (assembly GCA_021736525.1). Taxonomy (GTDB): domain Bacteria; phylum Spirochaetota; class Spirochaetia; order JABMQR01; family JABMQR01; genus M55B182. The sequence goes on along the minus strand of JAIPFR010000023.1, from coordinate 15,290 downwards.
TGACATTCTCATATCCGTCGGGCGTTGATATATCCCGGGAAAATCGGTGTGGCGAGTGCCGCAGGATTACCTCTACTGCTGCCGATTCTCCCAGTACTTGAGCCCCTCCAGCACCCCGGCCGCATGATCTTCTCTGGAAAAATATACCTGTGAATGCTTTCTCAATTCTTCAAGTTCAGGTTCGTAGTTTCCTACCACGATACCCAGCATTCTGCCGTACAGCATATCCCAATCGTTACCGGAATTCCCCGCAGTATAGATATGCTGCATGGGAATCTTCCATTTACGCGAAATATACCGTATCGCATGCCCTTTCGAAGCCCGGTAGGGAAGAATATCGAGAAAAACCCCATGGGAAAATACCAGATTGTAAGCAAGTTTCCATTTAGCCAGCTCATTATGGACCAGCGGCAGGGTTTCTTCCGGAGATACGCTGGCATCAATAGTATAACTGACTTTGAAGTCCCGCTGAGCCGCAGGATTCTCCTGAAGGCTGAGAAACGGTAATGCGTCTAGAGCTGCTTTGACCTTCTCTGCTTTCCAGTTTCTGCGAATGCGCGACATCCAGCCCTTGTCAAATACTTTCAGTTTATTATAGTAAATTTCGGTTCCCACCGAAGCAATCACAATATCAACATTTTTTACCCCGTTTTCCTCCAGAATCGCCATAGCTGAATCCCGGTCTCTTCCCGTGGCTACCCCGAATCCAAGACGCCCGCGACTGCTCTCAATGTACTCGAGCAAAGCAGGAAGTTGGTCATTGTTACCCAACAGAGTATCGTCTATATCAGAGATCAGCAGCTGCTCGATGGTATCAAAACGCTTGCCGATACTCTGCACCTCTTTTTCAACCAGGACATACGCATCTTCTTTTTTCAGGCTTTCCAGCTGCTCAACATAGGTATCGCAGTGATGCCCCCAGGTATATATCCTACGGGTGGAATTGATGCCCTGCTCAGAAAGCTCATTCCATACAGACTGATCAGTGAGAATTTTCTTTATCTTTTCAGCAATCGATTCCGGGTGCTCAATATCAGCCAGAAGACCGCTGGCGCAGTTTTCCACAATATCAACAGGACCACCTTTATTAGTTGCTACAAACGGCAGCCCGCAGGCAGATGCCTCAATAAAGGTGAGCCCGAACGTCTCAAGGAAGGAGGCACTGACAAAGACTCCGCCTTTCAGAGCAGCGATGCGGTACAGTTCTGGAACATCCCGCTCAGTATCATGAAATTTGGGTACAGCCATCTTCCCGTACAAATCATACTTATCCATGGATAGAAGGATATCAGTCAAAACCTGCTGCTCACCCTCTCCCATATCAGAAATATCATTACGAATACCGGCAAATATGGCCAGATTGGCTATTGCCTGAAGTTCCTTGTCCCTGCCGTAGACATCAATAAGCATGTCGATATTCTTCCGTGCATCCGGCCGGCACAGGGTGAGAATCAGGGGCTTATCCGGCTCGAAATGGAACCTTCTCAATTCATTCAGCGTGCGGTTGTGTGCTTGTTTGGTCTCCTCCCGAATCTCACTCCCGGGGAGTTCATAGTCATAATAAGGAAAAAACTTATCCAATTCGAGTCCGGGAGCAATAATCGCATAGCGAGGTATGCTTCGATGCTCATACTGACCGTACAACTCTTCTTTCTCATATTTGGTACTGGCAATCACGAGATCCGCATTGGCTAGCACCTCTTCTTCGGTATCGATCCGGGTGGCAATATCGAACCTCTTGACCGCATCATCATAGGACATCCCGCTGGAGAGAAGAAATGAAAGCTTGTTTCTCCCTAGTGAGTGAGCGGTAAAAATCAGCGGTATACCGAAGGTACGTGCTATCTGGGCGGCAATATAGCCAGAATCAGCATAATGCCCATGCACAGCATCAGGTATCCTCCGGCGACTCCGGATATACTCGATTAATTTATCGGTATATTCATCGAGATACGGCCAGAGTTTCTCTTTGGGGAGATACTTAAACCCGCCGCAGGAGAGACGTATAATGGAAGCCTTTTCGGTAAGCGGTTCTTCTGACTCACTGTAGATATCACTGACCCGTTTATCACGAATAAGTCGGGTGGCAAGATCTATGTGCTGAATTTTCGGTGAGTGCGAAAGATTCCTCACAAGATCGATGACATACCGAGTCTGTCCTCCAGTATCGGCATCTCTTCCAAATTCGATGTTTTCGCCCCTGATGAGGCCGTGAATATTAACCATTAACATGTACATTGCTATCTTTCCCTTAGTGCTCTAAATACTTTATTGAAACCTGAACACTCTGATATAATAGTATAAAGTGACTATAAATGTAATAGCTGTTACCTCGATTCTCAATAATTTCCATTACTAACATCAAATATATTTAGTATACTAATTTTTATCAGTTGACAGCAAGCAAAGAAACAGTCCATAATTTGATGACAAAACGGGTTTTTTTCAGGAGCACTTAATGTATGCAGGTCGGGGCTTTGAGGTATCCGAACTCGGGGATGTTGATGTATTTCTCTACGAGGGGTATTACCATCTATTCCATCTGGTTTTGCCTAACCACGATTATATCGCCCATGCGGTAAGCCATGACGGGTTTCTCTGGCGCAGGGTTCGCAATGCCCTGTTTATCGGGGAACCGGGAGACTGGGACGATGACATGCTTTGGACCATGCATGTCAGCGAGGATCCGGACTGGCCATCCTCCTTTAGAATGTTCTATACAGGTATCTCCCGAAAGGAAGCCGGCAAGATTCAGCGCATCGGCATGGCACGCTCCAGCGACCTGTATCATTGGGAAAAAGTTTCATCAGCTAACTACCCTCTTTCCATATCCGGACCGCACTATGAAACAGGAGTGGACGAGGGCCGCCACTGGGTCAGCTGCCGGGATCCATTCTTCTATCACGAAGAGGATATCCGATTGCTGCTGGTAAACGCCCGGGTTTCCAACGGTCCAGTGGTTCGGCGCGGCTGCATCGGCATGGCGAGGGAAACAGAACCCGATACCTTTATCTGGGAACGCCCGCTGTTTTTACCCCGGATGTATGATGATATCGAAGTACCGGGACTCCATAAAATAAAAAACCGGTATTATCTGATCGGTAATATAAAGGAAGACATAAAAATCCATTACTGGCATGCAGATACCATGTTTGGTCAGTATGAATCATATTCATCTAATGTTCTGCTCCCCAAAGGCAACTATGCTGCCCGGATAATCCGGGTTGATGACCGGTACCTGCTCTGGAACTTCTTTACCAACCATCAGGCGGAAATACAGACTACCATCCTTCCTCCGCCGACAGAACTGAAAACTGAAGAAAATGGAGAACTGTACCTGACTTCCTATTGGCGCTTTGATGAAAAGGTCAAGAAAAATCTTACCGGAGACCAGCTGTTTCCCATGCGGCAGATTTTCGGAAATTCAACCGCTGATACGGCACAAGGCAATGATGGAGTCATTCTTGAATCACGCAGCGGATATGAAATTTTTTATATTAAACCTATGGCGACAGATTTTCGTTTGCGTTACTCCATCTACCTTGAAGGATTGGGTAAAACCGGAGTCGTTTTCAGAGCGGATGAAGAGGCTAACGGGCACTACCTCAGCCTTGACATGATTCACGGATTCGCCCAGGGCAGGATATGGGGGGAGCGAGTAAACGGCGGCATCGAAAATGCATTTTTCTACCAGACCATTCAGAATAACAAATTTGATCCAAAAAAACGCGAATACCGTCAGATTGAGGTTATTGCCTTCGGGGGATACATAGAACTCTCTATAAATGGTAAAATCATCCTCAGATATGTGGAAACCAGCTATATGGAGCAGACAGCTCTCGGTTTTTATGTAGAGAGCGCCAAAATTGATATAACCAACCTGAGCCTCGATATTCTTGACGGACCGGTTGAGGAAGATCACCAGGTTCTCTAATATCCGTCAGCTCGACGGCAGATATTCAGTCATTCAGTCAAACCAGAGCTCATCAGTCAGCAAACAGCTAGGGACGGTAATCCAGCCTTGACTTTTACCGAAAAATGGATAGGATTTCTGCATGACTATTGTTATTCTGGGTGCCGGTAGAGTCGGATTCAATCTTGCCCGCCAACTTATTAGTGAACACAAAGAAGTTGTGGTTATCGAGAAGGATGCCGACCGGGCTCGAGATCTTTCCCGTCAGCTTGACTGCATGACCGTTAACGAAAGCGGCAACAGCATAGAGGGACTGAAAAAAGCCGGAGTTGAGAATGCCGACTTTTTCATCAGTGTGTCTGAGTCAGATGAAATAAATATGATTTCCTGTGCTCTGGTATCCAGTTCCTTTAAAAAGCCGATCACGATTGCCAGAGTGAGAAATCTTGATTATTCACGTACGTGGGATCAAAGCCCGGGCTTTCTTGGAATAAACTATATTATTAATCCAGAAATTGAAGTTGCCCATGCTATAGCTCGTGCAGTTGAATTCGGCGCCATAAGCTCTGTAGTCGAGTTTGAAACTTCAAACCTTCAAATGCGCAACTTTCAAATTCGTAAGGAATCTATGTTTTCCGGACAGCGAGTGGAAGAACTGCGAAAAATCATTCAGGTTCCATTTATCATAGCGGCAATAGCCCGTGAAGAAAAAATGATTATCCCAGAAGGTACCACTATACTGAATCAAGGCGACCAGATCTGGGTACTGGCCGAATCAAAGGATTTTAAAATCCTGCTAAAGAATATTCACGAATCCGAAAAGATCCTGAAGGATATAGTCATTGTAGGCGGCGGAAATATAGGTATGTACGTTTCTCAGTATCTGCTGGCTAACAGGCTTTCGAAAAACTGGTTGTTCAAAAATTTCGGGCATAAATCGTTTATGAAATCAAAAAGGAATATCCATATTGTTGAAAGCGACTACCAGCGCTGCAAAGAACTGGCTGAACTGCTTCCCGATGCTCAAATTACCAATGCTGACATTTCGGAGGAGCATGTTCTGGAAGAAGGACGTTTTCAGAGCTATGATCTTCTTATAGCAGTAACCGGCAATCAGGAATTAAATATCGTTACTGCCGCCTATGCGGGAAAGGCCGGTATTCCTCACTCCATTGCATTAGTAAAAAAATACAGCACCGCAGCTATGGCTCTCAATCTGGGAGTCAACGTAGCTATCAGTATCAATGAGACATTAGTAAACAGCATCCAGAAAATAATCCGGAGAAATTTCGTACGCAGCGTCTACAATTTCAGCGATTCCAATCTGGAAATGATGGAATTATCCCTTGAGAACCGCACCGAACTTCCTGGGAAAAAAATCAGGGACATCAGACTGCCGGGAAAACCTCTGATAATCATGATAACCCGGAAGGGCAGTCATATTATCCCTTCCGGCGACTTGATACTTGAAAAAGATGATTTCCTTATGATAATTGCCAGAAAAGAATCTATTCAGGAGCTTGAATGATCAATTGGCGCGCTCTCCTGCACGTTCTCTCATTTATAGTGATTATTGTATCACTGTTTATGACGGCACCGATTGTCGTTGGAGCAATATACCGGGAATGGGATTCTGTGATATCTTTCTCGCTGACCGCTGTCAGTTCTCTGACCTTTTTCGGTTTCGTGTTTCATAAAACCCGAAGTTCCGGAAGATTTTCTTTCACGACCAGAGACGGCTTTCTCCTTGTCTCCCTGAGCTGGATAATTGTCAGTGCCGTGGGATCTGTACCTTTTGTCATTACAGGAGACATACCCAGCTATACCGAGGCTTATTTTGAGACGATGTCCGGCTTTACTACAACTGGCGCCTCTATACTTACCGCCATAGAAGAACTGCCCTATGCAATGCTTTTCTGGCGGTCCCTCACTCACTGGCTTGGCGGTATGGGTATCGTTGTCCTGGTTGTAGCAGTTATGCCGCTCATCGGAATTGGCGGCATGCCTCTAATCCAGGCAGAATCTCCCGGCCCGAAGGTTGATAAAATTGTCCCGAAAGTACGTGAAACGGCCAAAATTCTTTGGGGCATCTATATCGGACTCAGCGCTCTGGAAACCGTGCTTCTCCTTTTCGGCGGCATGAATCTGTTCGACGCGCTCACCCATACCTTCGGTACTATGGCTACTGGTGGATTCTCCCCGAAAGGGGTCAGTGTCGGATTCTACCCATCCCCCTATATCCAAATTGTTATTACCATTTTCATGGTGCTGGCAGGAGTTAACTTCGGGCTCTATTTCACCCTTCTCCGGGGTGATTTAAAAACTCTCCGCAAAAACACTGAACTTCGTGTATATCTCGTTATTTTCTTTGGTTCCACTCTGCTGGTCATGGTTAATCTGCTTACTTCCGGATTCTACGAAGGAGCAGGAAAAAGTCTGCTCCTGGCCAGCTTTCAGACAGCAAGTATTCTGACTACAACTGGATATGCTACAGCAGATTTTGATCTCTGGCCAAGTTTTTCCAAAGCAGTACTTTTTGTTCTGATGTTTATTGGAGGCAGCAGCGGATCAACAGGCGGCGGTATCAAGGTTGTAAGGATAGTGACATTCTTCAAACTGGCCAGTAACGAAATGAAATACCTGCTGAACCCCCGTGGGGTACATACCATGCGAATGAACGGAGAGGCCATAAGAAAAGACATGGTTTACACCGTTACCGGGTTCATCTTTCTCTACACTGGACTATTGCTCTTAATCACTCTTGCAGTCGCTGCCAGCGGTATTGACCTGCTCTCATCATTTTCCACAGCACTGGTAACGCTGGGCAATATTGGACCCGGGTTCGGCAAGGTAGGACCAACTCAAAATTACCACTTCATGGCACCATGGATTCACTGGCTGCTGAGTCTCTCCATGATGATTGGTCGACTTGAGGTATATACGGTTTTGATAATCCTGACGCCTCGTTTCTGGAAAAAATAGCCTTTCCTATATTCCCGCTCAATATTCCAAGAGGCAGTATAGAAGAAGAACCTATCGCTTTGCTGTCAGTTTGATGATATGAAACCCGAACTGGGTGGGAACCACCCCGCTGACAGCTCCGGCTCCAAGACGCTTGACTGCAGCTTCAAATGCGGGAACCATCTGTCCCGGTCCGAACCATCCAAGATCTCCGCCTTTGCTTTTACTTGGACATGTAGAGTAATCCCGGGCTATTGCCTCAAAATTACCACCCTGCTGTATTTTCCGCAGCAGCTGTTCAGCCTGACTGCGATCCTTTACTAAAATATGACTTGCTTTCCATTCCATAATGGGGAAATATAGCACAATTTTTCCAGTCTGGCCACTCTCATTCGTTTGACATCAGAATATCTCTCATCTGATTGACCACCAGATAATTTTTCCCTATGATAATTTCATGAAAATAAGCAGGGAATCATTCGGACAGACAAAAAACGGCCGTCAGGTAGATGCGATACGGATAGAAAACACGCAGGGGTACTCACTGGAAGTCCTTACCTACGGAGCATATTTGAGATCTTTTCAAGCTCCTGACCGAACCGGCTGCCCGGGGGAAATTACCCGTAATTTTCCCCGGCTCTCCTATTATGAAAATCCATCAAATTATATGGGGGCAACTATCGGCAGATATGCCAACAGAATTGCCGGTGCCCGGTTTTCCCTCTCCGGCAATACCTATTATCTGGCTGAGAACTCTAACGGTTGTCAGCTGCACGGCGGTCCCGGCGGATTCAATACAAAAGTGTGGGATGCCTATCCCTTGAGAGAAGAAAAACGGGCATCGGTAAAACTGGCTTTGACTAGCCCCGACTCAGATCAGGGCTTTCCTGGAACCCTGGATGTCACTCTGACCGTAACCCTGACTGAGGAAAATGAATTGATATTTCTCTATGAAGCTGTTACTGATGTTGAAACTCCGGTCAGCCTGACCAACCACACATACTGGAACCTTCGCGGAGTTTTTACCCGGGGTTCAATTTATGACCAGGAAATCCTGATTCATTCGAAGCAGATAGTCGAGGTTGACGAGAATCTTCTTCCTACCGGAAAGTTCCTCAATGTTGCCGGAACACCATTTGATCTGCAGAAAAAAACCCCCATTGGCAAAAACATCTCTATTCCCAATAAAGGTCTCGGTTTTGACAACAATTATGTGCTGGGAAACGGAAGCAATAAAGCTGAAGTGAAAAAAGCGGCAGTAGTGTTCGATCCGATTACCGGAAGACGAATGGAGGTCATAACCAATGCGCCAGGACTGCAGTTCTACTCCGACAATTTCTCTCAGCCCGATCACGCCGCATACTGCCTTGAAGCGGGTGAACTGCCAGATGCAATGAACCAACCGAACTTTCCCTCACCGGTAATCAAACCGGGAGAAATGTATCGCCAGGTAACTATCCATGCATTCTCAGTTGACTGAAAGCGGGTTCATCTCTCGCAGCATTTCGGTATAATAACGCGGTTCTATGTAATCCCTGGATATCCCCAGTAAGTTCAGAGTCTCCAGAAGCATGGTCTTGGCCTGCTCTACCCGGACTGCATCGAATTCCTCAAGCAGAAATTCCAGCTCAATGAAGGAACCCAAGCCGGCAACATCAGAAATTTCCAGCGTAAAATTCCCGCTGTGATAGGCTTCTCCCCGCTTCTCTTTGCGGATTGAGATAACATACCCTGATTCCAGAGCAAACCGGGTAAAGGCTTCAGGGTCTGAAACACTAAACTCAATCTCCTCATTTACCTCTATTCCACCCTGAATGGTTTTTCTCTTCTTGGTAACCAGTGCGGTATCTTCGAGCACTCTCAGCCGGAACTGCGTGAGCAGCGGTTCATCAGGTGAGCTGAAATAGGTGTCCGATTTGATATATGAGCCGGAAAACTCAAGTCCCGGAATATCCCTTACCTTACGTGAAACAGTGCCGGCGTTATCAATATGAGCTTTCAGTTCGACCTCAATAGGCATCCCGACCTTACTCCTTCCAGGGAAATATCATTCCTCGAATTGACCGGTGACCAACTTTTTCCTTTTCATCGAACAGCAGGGCTGTCCAGGGAATCTTTTTCCGATTTGCATCCGGGGTTTCCTCCAGATAGTCATACTTGAACATCAGCAGTTTGACAGCCCCCTGATGAGACATAAGTACGGAGGAGAAACCTGGTATGAGAAATGCCGTCAGAATGGAAATAATCGAGTTTAATATGGTATAAAGAAGCAGGAAAAAACTGAAACCGATATTATCGAAAACGAGAAGAAAACTTTTCTTTACGGCTTTTTTCGGATTTTTCTCCAGCTGGGCTATGAGAGGGAAATAATACATCAGCCCCATAGCGGTGAACAGGGAAACCCAGAAGAGCAGCGCTATTACAACAGCCCCAATCAGCCCCTCAAAACTTGCATAAAATGGAATAACAAAAAAAATCATAACCAGCAGGATAAACATGATTATTGTATGCATAACTGCCGGTTTCCAGGCAGATTTCAGACAGTCTATGAATTCCCGAGCCCCCGGACGCTGATAAAAGACGAATTCCTTGACATAAAACGAAACTCCGCCAATGAAAATGTTCAAACCCCACAGATAGAGAATAAGTAGAACCACACCGATAACTGCATGTACTTGAAATGAGAGAAATACAGCGTAGGCTATCCCAAGACTGATAACAAAACCCAAGTTAAGGATGATCAGCCCTATAAGATTATCCCATCCGTCAAAAAAAGCTTTTTTAATATAAAACCCAATCATTAACCAAAACCTGCCTGTTAAACGTATATTATCTTATGTCAAAAACAGAATAGCAAATTCCCGGATTATAATCCAGTAAGTACAGCAGGTCCCGCTGTCCTGACCGGCTATTCAGCAGCTTCTGACAGATGCAGTATGCTGCCGAGAAAGAGCATTCCTGCACCGGAGATCAGCAGGGCTGCCGGAAGTCCGAATGCATCTATGGTCAGGCCGATCAGTGGAGCTGAAACGGCATTAATTATGCTTTGCAGCTGTGACTCTCCCGACAGACCCGAAGCCATCGCTTCATCTGGAATTAATCCGCTGATATATGAGAGCTGCAGTGGACGCCGTAAATTATAGAGAATATAGAGCAGAATTAATGCCCCTGCCGCACCGGCTGGAATATTTATCAGCAAACATAACCCGCTGATCAGGATCACTGCTGCACTGGAAAAAAACAGGGTATTTATAGCAGACTCCTCGGTCCGAAACTTTGCTGCAATCCTGTTCGATCTTCCGGCTGCTGCCGAAGTGAGTAAATATATAACAATATACGTCAGCCCTATAAGCAGAGATGAGCGCTTTTCAATCTCCATCCCCTTCAGAATAGAGGACAGCAGTACAACCCGGACAAGTACCGGCTGGATATAATCCTTAATTGATTTATAGGCTCCACCGTACACTCCCGAATTCAACAATGCCTTACGGGAAACCGGCTTTTTGAACATGACCGCCAATCCCTCCAGGCTTGCCCGGTAGTGCGCCCAGGATCTTCTCTGATTGCCGGCATCGTTTCCAGATAAAGAATCTTTTGCCGGAACCAGCTGGTCAAGGCTTGCCGGATAGCTGATGATCAGCAGGAGTCCCAGAACATAGGGGATCACCGATATAATAAACAGCAGTCGGTAATTTCCTGAAACAAAAACCATTACGGCTGCAGCACCAGCGGAGACAGCCATACCGATCTGGGAAAAGGAACGGGTTTTTCCATAGTATTCCAGTTTCAGATGGAGTTGACCGGTCTGACGCAGGTACTCAAGAATAAGTGATTTATGCGTACCAGTTCTAAATGCCTCGCCAAAAGCGAAAAAGGCCATCGCCAACAGGAAAAACGGAAACCCGTGAAAAAAGAAGAATACAATAAACGACCCAATATACGCCAGAAAGCAGAGAATCATAGCCCGTCGCTTACCGTAACCGTCAGCAAAAATGCCGGAAGGGATTTCAAGAACATTCACCAGAATTGCTTTGACCGAAAACAGCAGCCCGATTGATGCATAGCTCAGCCCTTCCTGAACAAAAAACAGAATGATAAAGGGATCCGAAAAATTCAAATTTTTGAGAAACCCATACAAAGAGAATTTGTAAAATTGCGGATCCTTACTTATCGATGTCATGATTTCTCCGCACATCCCTTAATCAGAATATTTTGTTTTTGCCAAAAAAAAGTCGGACCACTTGAGGCCTTATGCCGCAAATAACCCGACTAAACTTAAATTGTAGTGGCGAAGGGATTTGAACCCCTGACCGAACGGATATGAGCCGTTTGCTCTACCGACTGAGCTACGCCACCATGAATTGCATGATATAAAAAATTACATGAAATAACAATGAAGAAAGTTTATACCTAATTCTATCAAGCACGTTTTTCCATGGAACCTGTTGGCTACTATACCCATGAAACAATTCTGTGTCAATAATCGTCGGTAGAAAAATCGAAGGTACCGCTCAAGATTTTCCAGCCATCCGCTGCTTCCTCAAAAAACATATCTCCAGTCAGGGAACGCTCTTCAAAAAGCAGTCTGACCGAAACCCTTGCCGTACCGTTTTCCTCCCTGATTTCTCCGGTGACAACCTGCTTTGCCGGCAGAAGCGGAAACAGCGTCTCTCCATTCAAGGCCAGGAACATCATGCCGGTTTTCGGGCTGAGGTGCTTCTGAAAAAGCTCTTTTGCAGTACCGCTGCCGCTGCGAAAATCAGCTTTGAATACTTGCTTAAGAATTTGTTCAATTTCATACGAAAACTGGAGCGGGTCGGCCTCGGCTATCTGTCCGATAACAGCATCCTCAGGAAGCACCGGCCGGGGCATCGTGCTGTAGAACTTCTCGGCTTCGCTGAGAGGAGTAACTGCCGGCAGCTGACTGACCAGTATAATTAACAGCAGAGCCTGCCAAACAATTTTTACTAAAGGTGTTTTTTTTACCATCTGTCTATCCTATCCTGAATCTTTAACCATGATGCACTCCTCTAGGAGTCTGTATCATCTTATCCCATTTCTATAAAGAGCGCAAACTGGAAAACCCGAATAAATCAGCGGAATTACATTACCCTGTGCTGCAGGCTGGACAGCTAAGTCGACTTCAATTAGTATCAGACTATGTATGATAAGATTCTCAGTTTCCTGCAGAAAGATTTCACCGAGCCCATACGGGACCCATTGTGGCGCAATATCCACCTTACTCAAGGATTGCTCGAGCTTGCGGCATCTGAACAGTTTCAGCAGCTCGGGCGTATCCGACAGCTCGGACCGGCTTTTCATGTCTATCCGGGTGCCGTTCACACACGTCTCAATCATAGTTTCGGAGTTCTTCAGACTGCAAAAAAAGTAATTACCTCTCTCATTATTCTTTCCGGAAGGGAATCGGTTACGGCAGCAGGGCTCACACTCACCGGAGTAAGAAGCTTCCTTGCCGCTGCCATGCTCCATGATCTGGGCCATTTCCCCTTTACGCACTCTCTCAAGGAGCTGCCCCTGAAAGAACATGAAAAACTGAGCGGAGAAATAATTCTTTCCGATCACAATATTCGCAGGGTCCTGAGCGAAATAGTTGAAGCTGACCCCGAAATGACAGCGGCTATTATTGATCCTTCGCTGTCCTATCCCCATAACGAACTCACTTTTTATCGGAAACTTCTATCAGGGGCACTGGATCCTGACAAGCTGGACTACCTTAACCGTGATGCCTATTTCTGCGGAGTTCCGTACGGGCATCAGGACGTGGATTTTATTATTGACCGACTGCGCATTATAGACAGCGACAGTATTGGCATTCTGGAAAGCGGAACGGGAGCAATAGAGCATTTACTGTTTTCAAAGTATCTGATGTACAGGAATGTCTATTGGCATCGGACAGTAAGAAGTGCCACAGCAATGATCAAATCGGCCATTATTCACGCTCTCGAACTGTCGGAGCTTAAGCCTGAAGATCTGTACAATCTTGATGATGCATCCTTTAACAGTCTCTGTACGAAAAAAGCGGCCTCAGCCTCATCCCCCCTCGGGTTGATCACGCAAGTAATGCACCGCAATCTCTACTCCTGTGCTGCCGAGATAGCGTTTTTTTCTGAAAACCCGGTTCATCGATCGTTGGAGAATCTTAAAATCAGGGTTAGCGTCGAGAATGAAATCAGCCGATATCTTTCGAAGAAGAACGGCATTACTGTTGAACCCTGGGAAGTTGTCATCGACATCCCCGAAACTATATCCTTTGAGGCAAATATTCCGATTATAGACAAACGGGGGGATATTTCGCTTTTCAGCCAGGCCAGTTCGGTATTTTCCGATCCTGTAATCGAGGGTTTTTCAAAGTCTCTCCGCAGAATCAGGTTATTTGTCCCGGAAAAAACAGCTGCAGCCGCTGAGGCTGCTGATATACTCTCCCGTTTTCTTGTTTGATTAGAAAAAGATACGACCGGCATGGGTCATGCATAACTAATTTCAGTTAAGGAACTCTTTTATGGAACAGAACCCTATTTCATATCACAAGCTGATTGCTGGAGAAATCCCCCCATGGGTCCGTCGATTCATCAAGCAGGCGGGAAGAACCATTAACCAGTTCGATATGATCAGGGAGCATGATAAAATTCTGCTGGGTATATCCGGGGGAAAGGATTCCCTCGCTCTGGCACTCGCACTGTCCCTGCGTCTGAAATGGCTTCCAATCAGCTACACCATGGAAGCTCTCCACATTAACTGGAAAGAGCATCCGCTTGAAAATACCCAGAAACAATCCCTGATGGATTTTTTTGAGGTACTGCAAATCCCCTTTACTTCGGTTGATGCCGAAATGCGGCCGGATTCATTTAATGGGGAATTCAATTGCTATCTCTGCTCCCGCAACCGCAGGAGAATTCTTTTTCAGACTGCGGCTGACCGAGGTATTCCGCTCGTTGCCCTTGGGCATCACCTTGACGACCTGGTTGAGACAACCATGATCAATCTCTGCTTTCGGGGCGATTTTTCAACAATGCTTCCAGTTCAGGAATTCTTTTCAGGAAAGCTGCATGTTATCAGACCGTTGATAGAAGTTCATGAGCATCTGGTAAAACGTCTTGCAGATGCATACGATCTGCCAGTGGCTAAGCCTGTGTGCCCATACGATCAGACAAATATCAGATCACGGCTGAAACCGGTAATCAGCAGCCTCTGCAGAATAGACCGCCTGACCAGAGAGCATATATTCAGTGCTCATGACTTCAGCTGCCGAATTCCTCGCAGTGAGTCTCAGCCTCGTAGAGCTCAACGGTATGCTCAGATTCCAGAAAAAGAATGATTTTCTGCATAACTCCCTCACCATGGAGCTTTGAATTTGTTACCAAGGCAGCTCCCAGCTGAGCAAAGGAGAGTGAATCGTTCAAGTCGACTTCGGCGGCAGAAACGGCAAACTTATTGCGCATTTTCTGCTTGATTGAGTTAATAATCCGCCGCTTCTCTTTAATCGAAGTCAGACTTTCAGGAAGTTTCACAATAACCTGTAACATCGCAACAATCATGTTGTTAGTATATATGATAAAAACAGCTTGTAAAGCTGGTTTTATTATGTTTTACTTTACAGTGTTTTTCATGTATATTGACTGTACAAATCTATTTTTAAACGGGATAGGAAAATGAAAAAAGTAGTTATATTATTTACTCTAGCCGCTTTACTGCTGCTTCCGCTCACTGCTGCGGATGGTGATTTCGATCTTGACCTCGATGTCGGCATTGACTACCAGAATGTTGAAGGCCGCACCCTTGTCGGGGTGAACCTGCAGCCTGATATTTCGATCGGGAAATTCGGATTCGGCCTGAAAGGCTCCTTGTTCTTTGAGATTGGAGCCGACGGGGGTCTGCTCACTTTCAATTCAGAAAACTGGATCCCAGTTTTCGAACCTGAGGACACCCTTCTTGACAAAGTAAAAACCACTGCCGGTATATACCTCCCCATTTTCCGTTATGCCCGCTACGGGTTCAAGGGTGACCCGCTGCATGCCCGGATAGGTCAGCTGGACGGTTCTTCCCTCGGAACAGGAATGTTTGTAAACAGTTATTCCAACACACTATTTCTCCCCAATAAACCGCTAGTTGGAGCAATTCTGGATGTTGACGGAAGACTGTTCAACTTTCCCTACATAGGCTTTGAAGGGATGACCGGCAACCTTGCAGAATTTGATCTGATGGCGGGTAGGCTTTATACCAGACCTCTGGCGTTTGTAGATTTTCCTGTTATCCGTGATATTCAGGTAGGTGCTTCTTATGCAGTAGATGCTGACCCGGCTCTGTACTCGGAAGACCCGTCTTTCACGCCAAATCCTGTTATGATGTATGGTGCGGACATAATCTTACCGCTGTTTGATGCGTCTCTGGCACGACT
>JAIPFR010000022.1 GCA_021736525.1 Spirochaetia bacterium | reverse complement strand
TCGCGAGCTGAATATCGTCTGAATTTGCGGCACGACACAGCAGATCAGCGACTGACGCCCAAAGGTTTTGAAATCGGTTTGTGCACCGGTGAACGGATGGATCGGCTCTCGGAAAAGCTCCGTCAGTGCGATGAAATACGTGAGCTGCTGCGAAAGTATGCAGTTGAAGGTAAGAACTGGCTTCAGAATCTGAAGAATCCCGAGATATCCATAGCTGATGCATTCGGCCAGATCCCGGATCTTTCGTTCTATAGTACAGAGGTTCTGCGACACGTGGAACTTGATATTAAGTATGCGGGTTACATCGACCGTCAGGAACGTCAGGTAAATCGTTTCAGACGGATGGAGCGAATAAAGATTCCCATTGATTACGATTACAGTGCTGTAGAGGGAATTTCGAATGAGTCGAAAGAGAAGCTGAATCGTATTCGCCCGATTTCGGTAGGGCAGGCTTCAAGGATTTCTGGAGTTCGCAATTCCGATATAGCAGTGCTTATGGTATTGCTGGGAAGGGGTCGGGGATGAGCAGTAATACGGTATATGATCTGCTGGAGGCTGGCCTCAGCCAACTGAAAGTTCATTATTCTGAGGCAACGATAAATTCTCTTAATGCTTATATTGATGAAATCATTCTTTGGAATACAGCCTATAAGCTTGTGGCAGCGGTTGACCGGAAAGAGCTGATTGTTCGCCACGTACTTGACTCCCTGGCACCGCTCGCTTATATAAGTCAGTCTGTCAGGAGTGCACCCCCGCCGGTAAACCTTGCCGATGCCGGCTCAGGCAACGGTCTGCCGGGGATTCCGGTATCGCTGTGTATTCCGGATGTGCCAATGACGTTAATTGAACGATCAGGCCGAAGGGCCGGGTTTCTGCGAAATGCAGTGGTTATGGCCGGCAAGCCGGAAGTTACCATTGCTGAACAGGATATCAGGGAAGTTTCCGAATTGTTTTCAGTGGTCATGTTCCGTGCATTCAGGCCGCTGCCCGATATTTTCCGGGAGCTTGCCCGTATAACGAAACCGGGAGGAACACTTTTTGCCTATAAGGGGAAAGCTGTCTCTCTAGCCGAAGAACTGGATGCAGTACCGTCAGATTGGCTTACAGGCTGGCAGGTTACCGTCCATCCCGTTGACGTTCCATTTCTTGAGGCCGAGCGCCATATCTGTGTTTTAAAGAAACCCGGGGAAATTTCAAAAACCGGAATTTCCTAGAATTTTTCCTTATTAATAAAAAGGTGGAAGAAGCAATGAATATTTGGGAGTCTGTGATTCTGGGAGCAGTGCAGGGGGTTACTGAATTCCTGCCTGTATCAAGTTTTGGACATTTAGTTATTCTTCAGCATCTGATGGATGTCGGCACTGTGCCAGTGCTGTACGATATTCTTCTGCATTTTGCAACGCTTGTCGTGATTGTCTTTTTCTTCCGTATCCGGATCGGCCGGATAGCCGGCGCCGTTCTCCGGACTGCTGGCAGAAAAAAGAGGGAAGGAGATACGCAGGAAGTAAAGACATTCGGAATTATTATTCTTGGAACAATTTTCACCGGCGCCATCGGGCTCTTTGTCAGGCAGTCAGATGCTGCAGAAAACGAGGCTCTCGTTTTTCTTTTTTTCATCGTTACCGGTATTCTGCTGATCCTGGGCAGCGTCATCAAGCCAAAAAAAACTGTTGACCAGGCTGGAGTGCTTCAGGGCATTATAGTCGGGACAGCTCAGGGGCTTGGAACTCTGCCTGGGATTTCCCGTTCGGGAATAACAATTACCGCTGCTCTGCTCAGTGGAATATCGCGTGAAAAAGCTGCAGAACTTTCTTTTCTATTCTCCCTTCCGGCAATACTCGGAGCCTTGCTTCTGGAAATCGGAGCAGCAGAGGCTCTCTCAAGCAGTACAAGTTTCGGCATTGTGGCAGCAGGAATGATCGCCGCGGCGGTAACCGGTTTTTTCAGTCTTAAGCTGCTTCTGGCAGTAATTCGGTCCCGGAAGCTTTACTTGTTCAGTATATATCTCATCCCTCTCGGGATTATCGGATCTCTGCTCATATAGTCTTCAGGAAGACAGTTCAGCATTTTTTATGGTATAATACGACCAGCAGCAGCATAAATACCCGGAGGAGAATGTGAAGTCAGAAAAACTATACTACATAATTGCAGGATTGAGTTTTTTCCTTGCCCTGCTAACTGGAACTGTACTGGCAGCCCCGCTGCTTCCCTTCTCGGGACAGATTGTTTCCCTGCTGGCAGAGACAGCTGAAGTACTGGAAAGTATCTTCCTTTATGCTGTATGGGTATTACCGCTGATTTTATTGGCAGTTTCAATTTTTTCGCTGATGGCTGCCGCTCATCGATACATTCGCCCGGCAATATTCTTTATTCTCCTTCTTTCATTGACAGCAGTGCTGTTTTTACACAGCTTTTTTGATACCGGACTCGCTTTTTTGAAAAATCTCATACCGGTAAAGTATACTCCACGAAAAGCCGCCCTAATCCTTCTCATTGCATTTGCTCTGGAGCTCAGCATTTTTGCTCTCTGGGCAAGATATGTCTTTAGAAAATACCGTACTTCAGGAGGGCAGCCGCAAAGACAGAAACATCTCAAGACTGCATCATCCAGAAATTCCCTAAAGGAAAACATCAGTCCGAACAGCCCGGATA
This sequence comes from Spirochaetia bacterium, assembly GCA_021736525.1. Taxonomy (GTDB): domain Bacteria; phylum Spirochaetota; class Spirochaetia; order JABMQR01; family JABMQR01; genus M55B182. Next base: position 12,848 of record JAIPFR010000022.1, on the reverse strand, counting down.
CTGAAGCAAGTGCCGTCAATCCGGAAGAAAAAAAGAGAATTGACCGCAAAGTTAAGCGGCAGCTTCTGAAAATGGAGAGAAAGCGACTTAAAAAAACCTCAAAAGCAGGTAAAGACCGGGAACTCGAAGATGAGCATTCAGAAGCGATACCTGCAGCAGCGGATCCAGCCTATCGCCCTGCTGAAGGAGAGCATCGGCTGAATCCGACAGACGGAGAAAAGCTGGATGAAATCTTCCGCATTCCGGATGATTATGCAGAACTACCAACAACTGAGAAGCAGTCTGACCAGCAAGGCATCTCGAGCGAGTGGGCAAGAGTAGGGGAAAACCTCACGCTTACTTTTCCCTTTATCCCTGATCTGCCAGAGTTGAATCAAGTTGGCCGGAAAACCAGACCGATGCAGCAGGAAATGGCTTTCAGTGAAGATTCAGAGCCTGAAGCTCCGCTTTCCGAACCGTCAGCGGACAGGAAATATGAGCTCCGCGACACACATGAAAGCTTGAGTACTGCAGGAGATCCTTCCGGAGAATTGCCTGTCAGGCAGCCCGATCTGAATAGCGTTCAGCAGTCCAGCTCTGCTGCACAGCAGACTGCAGAGCCGGAAACTGAGCAATCGCTGTCTCCGGGTGCCTCTCCGGGACCAACCGCAGAAGAGACCTTTATCCCCGGAATAATCGGACTTTACTCAAATTCCATCAAAGAAGAAAGCGGTGGCGTGACGGATAATGATACTGCCCTGTTCAGTAATTTACGAAAGGGAAACTATCTGCCCCCATCGGAAGATTTACTGATAGATTATCCTGACATATCGAGCACCATTGACGAGCATACGAAAAAATCTGGTGAAATCCTGATGCAGACTCTCAGGGAGTTTAAAATAGAAGCTACTTTGACCGGAGTCCAGAAAGGACCGGTCGTGACGATGTTTGAAATTATGCCGGCCCCTGGTATACGAGTTCAGACTATCACAAATCTGGCCGACAATATTGCACTTCAGCTGGCTGCTTCCCGAGTCCGAATAGTTGCCCCCATCCCGGGCAAGCAGGCCGTCGGGATTGAAGTCCCTAACCGGAAGCGTTCAATTGTCGGTTTTAAGGAAATGCTGTTTGAAATAGACAGACATTCCGACTACTTTGTACCAATGGTGCTTGGTACCGACATAACAGGGGAAAAGCAGATAATTGATCTGGTGAAAACACCCCATCTGCTCATAGCGGGAGCAACGGGTTCGGGGAAATCGGTATGCGTCAATTCCCTCATATGCTCCATCCTCTACCGTAGGAGTCCCAAAGAGGTACGCCTTATGATGGTCGACCCGAAAATAGTTGAACTAAAGCTCTACAATAATATACCTCACCTGCTTACCCCGGTAATAACCGAACCGAAGAAAGCCCTTAAAGCCCTTCAGTATTGTCTGCTTGAAATGGAACGAAGATACAGCCTGCTGGATAACCTCAATGTGCGTGATCTTGCATCGTACAACAAACGGATTACCGCCAATAAGCTGGCAAGAGAAAAACTTCCCTATATTGTGGTGATAATTGATGAATTTGCCGATCTCATGACTACCACCGGCAAGGAGCTTGAGGGATATTTGGCCAGACTGGCAGCTATGGCCAGGGCTGTGGGGATTCATCTGGTTCTGGCTACCCAGCGGCCGTCAACCAATGTGATTACCGGAATTATCAAAGCAAATATTCCCTCCCGGATAGCTTTTATGGTTACCAGCAACACCGATTCACGAATCATTATCGACCAGCCCGGCGCAGAAAAGCTTCTGGGAAGAGGAGATATGCTCTTTTCATCATCCTGGGATCCCATTCCTTCACGAATCCAGGGTGCCTTTCTCACCGAGGAGGAAGTTGAGAAGATTGTAGCGCATGTAAAAACCCAGGGCGAACCCGACTACCTGGATGAAGACTATTTTACCGATGAGGAAGATGAAGATGAGTTTGATGACTATGATGATTCAAGTGATGAAGATGACCTGATGCAGGAGGCATTGGTGATAGTATCACAACGCGGAACTGCCTCCGCCTCCTATCTTCAGCGGCGCCTGAAAATAGGGTACAACCGGGCCGCCAGACTGGTAGAGGAGATGGAAGAAAGGGGTATAGTCGGCCCGTCGCAGGGCAGTAAGCCTCGGGAAGTGCTCCGCATGCCGGGAATGGAGTAGTAAATTGATGGATAGAGAACCTGAAAGCTCCTTTACCTGTGCTGTGCGAAATCTGGACATCATTTCCTTGCAGGATGCGGTGCTGCCCATATCAAATAAAGAGGTTTTTTTCAATTTCAGTGTATATGAGTCGATCAAGATAATAGACAGTACTGCCGTATTTCTTGAAGATCATCTTGATCGGCTCTTTGAATCTGCCGCTCGCCTGGAAATTGCACATTCGCTGACTCAGGCGGATGTTGCCGGCATGGCAAGTCGTCTCCTTGAAACAGATCGCATATCCTGTGCCTCCCTCCGGGTACAGCTGATAGGGGGCAGTGAACCGACATTGTTTATTTTTCCGCAGCAGCTGCCCCGGTACTCAGAAGTCATGTACCGGGAAGGGGTCTCGGTAATAGCTTACAGGGGAGAGCGGATAATGCCGGAAGTAAAATCGAATTCCCTGCTCCTGAATTATCTGGCCCAGCGTGAGGCTGGCAGGCATCACGCCCTTGAAGCACTGCTTATTACCAGCGGCGGGCTGGCAGTGGAAGGGTCCCGAAGTAATTTCTTTGCAGTGGAAGGGAATCGTCTCATAACCCCTGGCAGCGGGGTACTTGCAGGAGTTACTCGCAAATACATTCTTGAATCTGCCGGTAGAATAGGTTTGGATATAATTTTTACGGCTCCCCGGGTTGAAGACCTCTATTCCGGTCGTTTTGATGAAATATTTATTTCCAGTACCAGTATGGGAGCCATGCCTGTTTCTCAGGTGGATGACTGCACCTTTCCGCATGTTTTCCCGATAACTCATACTCTTCATGAAATGGTAGGGGAATTGGAAAAAGCCTATATTTACGAACATGCTTCGTCACGACGCCATTCTACCTGACCTTCGGACATGTTTGATTCTTTACTGATAACAGATTAAAACGACTCCAACAGCAAAAATCATTCCAGATTGAGAAGGGGGCAGATTCGGATAATTTCAGCAGCCAGGTGGTCACGATCAGCTTTCTTGCCCGGAGCCGATCCGTGCATGGCTGCTGACTGCTTTAATACTCCCTTCTGTTTGATGATCCTCTTTTCAACCAGACTTACCGCTTTCTCTATGCCTTTGAATTCTGGATCCGACTGCACAGTAATGAGAATGACCTGAGTTCCGGTAAGATCGGTCCTTTCCAAAAAGCCGTTTATTGCCGGGGTAACATGCCCTGCCCAGACAGGCGTCATGAGGATCAACTGTTCAATTTCACCTGCCGCCTCCGGAAAGGTTGTTTTGATATTGACAGCCTTGCCGCGCAGGGCGTCAAATCCATTCATGATAAATCCGCGAAATCCCCGGCGTTCCCGGACTTCAGTGATGGGGTAAACTGCGGAAACAGAGAGCCTTTCAGCAAGTATTCCTGCGCTGGAACGGGTGTTTCCGGAACGGGAAAAATAGGCAATGGCACGATTTGGTTTTTTCATAGGGGTATTATACCAGTGCTTTGCCGATAATTGATGAAAAAAATGAAAAATAGGTGAAAAAATTCTTGACAATAGATTGAGGTCGTTCTAATATGTAATAGGTTTTATGAAAGCACTTACATATGGTGAAAGGAGGAGAGCTTGTGGCTGATACCCCGACAATTTACGATGTAGCCAAACTTGCAGGCACCAGCATCGCAACGGTATCCCGCTTTCTCAACACTCCCAATAGGGTAGCGGAAAAAACCCGTAAAACCATTCAGCAAGCCATGCGCGATCTTTCCTTCGTTCCCCGGGCCGACGCGGTAGCGCGTGCTCGCAGCGGAATACAGCGCATCGGGGTTATAACACCGTTTTTTACAGCGCCTTCATTTGTCCAACGACTGCGCGGCATCCATGAGGCTCTTGCTCAAACACATTTCGACCTTATAACGTATGCCGTGGATACCTTCGAGCAGCTGAGAAACTACCTCTCAGTTCTTCCTGTAACAGGCAGGATCGACGGTCTGATCATCATGTCCTTGCCGTTTACAGAAGAGGACGTGGAACGTTTTATTCAGCATCACCTGCCGGTAGTTAGTCTGGAATTCGGGCATCCCCAGTTTTCCAGTATAGAAATTGATAACGTACACGGCGGTGCCATGGCTGCCGAATTCCTTATAAGAAAAGGATATACAAAATTAGCCTTTTTCGGGGAAGGGGGGCAGCCTGCTTACAGTCTCCACGCAACCGAGGAGAGGCTGAGCGGCTTCAAAAGTAAAGCAGAAGAATTAGGAGTCCACCTGCAGGAAAATGCTGTATTTTTTCATGAATATGGTATGAAGTTTGCGATGGATTGTGCCGTTGAAATGCTCCGCGCGAAAGATCGACCCCATGCCGTCTTCTGTGCATCAGACCTTCAGGCGGTAGGCGTATTGAAAGCAGCAAGAAGTCTGGGGCTCAGGGTGCCCGATGATATAGCAGTTATGGGTTTTGATGATATTGACGCAGCAGATTATGTAGAACTGACTACGATCAGGCAGTCTCTGGATCACTCCGGGCACTTGGCTGCTCTGAAGCTTCTGGATCACATGAATAATTTGCAGACTCCCAGTGCAAAGGTGCATTTGAATCTGCAGATAATAGAGCGACAAACCACCCGGAATTAATCCGGGTGATAAAAAAAGAGTATTCATAAAGGACAAGGAGGAAACCTTATGAAAAAAAGAGTTTTTGTAATGATTCTGATGCTTGCAATCGCATCCGGACTGGTTTTTGCCGGTGCTGCGCAGGAAGCAGAAGAAGCCGAAAGAGTTGTAAATGTGTTTGGCGCATTCCGTGATGCCGAAGCATTGAGATTCGAAGAAGCTATGATTCCTTTTGAGGAAAGAACCGGCGTCGATGTGGTCTATGAGCCTTCTTCAGAGTTTGAGACCCAGATATTCATTCAGGTAGAAGCTGGAAATCCGCCGGACGTTGCAGCTCTTCCCCAGCCCGGTCTGATGAAGAACTTTGCCGAACGCGGCGTACTGTTCCCGCTCAGCAGTGAAGTTGTCAGCCGTATTGATGCCAACTATACTCCGGCCTGGAAAGATCTTGGCTCCTATGAGGGCGATGTTTACGGAGTCTTCCACCGCGTCAATGCAAAAAGCTTTGTATGGTATCCCAAAGAAGTATTTGAGGCCGAAGGCTACAAAACCCCGGGAACCTGGGATGAGATGCTTGCTCTGATGGAAGAGATGAAAGCTGACGGCTACACACCCTGGTCGGTAGGAATCGAGAGTGGTGCAGCTACAGGCTGGCCGGCTACAGACTGGATGGAAGACATTATGCTCAGAACTGCCGGACCCGAGATGTATGATAAATGGGTAAACCATGAAATTCCATTCAACGATCCAGCAGTCAAAAAAGCCGCTGAATACATGATGAGCATCTGGGGCAGCAATGAAAATACCCTCGGAGGACCTTCATCAGTTGCCACGACCAACTTCGGTGATGCGGTAAAACCACTGTTCGAAGCCAATCCGCAAGCACTGCTCCATCGGCAGGGGAATTTTATCACCGGTTTTATGCAGGATAATGTCCAGGCAAATCTTGAAGAAAAAGTCGGCGTTTTTGCTTTCCCGTCAATTGATCCAAAATGGGGAACTCCAGTTCTCGGCGGCGGCGACCAGTTTGTCATGTTCAGTGAGAGTGATGACATTAACGATTTTCTCGCCTACCTGACTACCTGGGAATCGGCAAAGTCATGGGCAAAAGCCGGCGGCGCCCTGTTCCCGCATCAGGATCAGGATTTCAGCGATTACGGTTCCAAGCTGGAAGCAGATCTTGCAAAAATCCTTGTAAATGCAGAAGTCTTCAGGTTTGACGCATCAGACCTGATGCCGGCGGAAGTCGGTGCAGGTTCGTTCTGGACCGGGATGGCAGATATGGTGACCGGCGTTTCGATTGACAGAGTTCTTGACCAGATTGAAAAAAGCTGGCCCTAAGTTGAAGAGAATCTACCTGATCTATTCCCGGTGCTGCCGCCAGTCGCTGTGATGCCGTGGAATATTTCAAAAGAAATTCAGGAGCCAGTCTTTACGGCTGGCTCCTTCTTTACTTGCTGTCGTTTGCGATTTTTTTATAGTACAAATTCTTGCAAATTGGTAAAATTATGCAACAATGATACTATACCTGCAGTAAGAATTATTTGTGTACTATAGCGACAGGCGAAGCTCCCCGCGTAATTCAACCATCAATAAAAAAGCCTGACTGTACGCAGTTGACAGCAGCAGTTGAAAAAGTAGCTGTAATTAATATCGGGATTACCTATTATCCAATTCGAAAAAAAAGGAGGTCCGGTCGATGCCTGAGAAACCATTGACAAAAGACCAGCTCAGTCCGGGTCAGCAAGCCATGATGGGTATTCTCAGAGCCGCAGTGGCTCTGTTTATCCCGCTGGCAACATTTGCGGGGCTTTACGGAGGGTTCATATTTCTCCGGGACAGTGGAGCGCCGCAGCTGATTATAACGGCGGTTGCAATAGTATGGGGCGTAGGCGGAGTCGCCGCGCTCTATCTGGTAGTAAATTATCTCATCCAGAAGCTTCCCTCAGCTTGGGAGAAGCGGATTACGCCATTTCTTTTCGTCGGTCCGGCAATAGCCATCCTTACCTGGTACCTGTTCCTGCCGACATTCAGAAGTCTCTATCTCAGTTTTTTTGATAAATTTTCCCGTGCTTTTGTCGGCTTAGAAAACTATGCCTATGTATTTACCGACAGGACCATGCTTACAGCGTTTGTGAACAATGTGTACTGGCTGGTCTTTGGGACAGGCTTCTGTGTTGTCTTCGGGCTGCTGATTGCATTGCTGGCAGACAGGGTGTCATTCGAAAAAACCGCCAAGTCACTCATATTTCTTCCAATGGCCATATCATTTGTCGGAGCTGGAGTAATCTGGAAGTTTATGTATGCCTTTCGTCCCGAGGGAACAGCCCAGATCGGCCTGCTCAATGCCGTAGTGACCATGTTCGGATCAGATCCGGTCAACTGGCTTACGCTCAGGCCATGGAATACCTTTTTTCTTATAGCAATTCTGGTCTGGCTTCAGACGGGATTTGCCATGGTTATTCTCTCGGCAGCAATAAAGCAGGTACCGTCAACATTACTTGAAGCAGCGCGGATAGATGGGGCAAAAGAGCTGAGGATCGTATTTCAGATCATAATTCCTTATATCAAATCCACAATAGTGACGGTAAGTACCACTATTCTTCTCCTTACCCTGAAAGTCTTTGATATTGTCTTTGCCATGACTAACGGGCTCTTTGGAACGGAAGTGCTGGCCAGTCAGCAGTACAAGCAAATGTTCAAGTTTCTCCATTACGGTCGAGGGTCAGCGATTTCGATAGTAATCCTCATTGCCGTAACGCCGGTTATCTGGTACAACTTGCGCCAATTCGGCAAAAGGGAGGTGTTCTAATGGCAGATGCAGCAGCAGTAACATTACACAAAGCGGCTGGACCAAGCAGAAAGAAAAGCTATGCCAACGCCAGGAAACGTCAAAAAATTATTATCAGCATAATTTTGCTGGTTATCTGCATCATATGGACCCTTCCTACTCTCGGAGTACTGATAACATCTTTCAGAGATCGGGACGAAGTATCCCGTTCGGGCTGGTGGACGGCGGGCCGTGAGCTTTCCGCTTTGACCTTTGAGAACTACAAGCAGGTGCTTGGCGGTAAGCCGTTCTCCTATACCAATGCCTCGGGTGATGTCGTAACGGAGCGCGGGGATAACATGATGGGGGCCTTTCTCAACAGCCTGACCGTAACAGTCCCCTCAGTCATTATTCCGATTCTCATAGCAGCCTTCGCGGCTTATGGGTTTGCCTGGCTCGATTTTCCGGGCAGGAAGGTGCTTTTTGTGGCCATTGTTGCAATACTGGTAGTACCGTTGCAAATTGCTCTTATCCCGATCCTGCGGGATTATCAGCGGATAGGGCTGAATGGAACTTTCCTGGGAATCTGGATGGCCCACACCGGGTTCGGACTCCCGCTTGCAACGTATCTGCTTTTTAATTACATCAGTACCATTCCGCGCAGTACGCTGGAATCCGCGTTTATTGATGGAGCCTCGCACTTTACCACTTTCGTGCGCCTGGTGCTCCCCCTCTCGGTTCCAGCTCTCGCTTCCTTTGCAATTTTTCAGTTTATCTGGGTCTGGAATGACTTGCTGGTTGCCCTGGTTTTTATGAGCGGTTCTGGCGAGAAGTATCAGGTTATGACCCAGCGCCTGCTTAACATGATAGGTACAAGAGGCCAGGACTGGCATCTGTTGACCGCAGGAGCCTTTATCAGTCTTATTCTGCCTCTGATAACCTTCTTTTCACTTCAGAGGTATTTTGTACGCGGGCTTATGGCCGGCTCCGTTAAGGGGTAGGTTTCTTCCAAAGCTGGCAGCGGGCAGCAGGGCAGCAGGGCAGCTGAATTCAGCTGCCCTTTCTCCCTTATGGGAGAATTTCAGGGTTAATACTGGCAGGGTGTACGCATGAACCAAAATGATGTAGTAACAGAGCGGATTGTAAGAAAGCTGGATGCATGCTTTCTCGGTCAGGATCGCTGGGATATTTTTCGGGAGAGACTGATACGACAGTTTCCCGAGCTCTACCCGCTGCTTATGCAGCTTTATGGTGGACACTACGATGTTCACCTTTTTATGGAGCAGCTGGTTACAGATATCTGGGAGGCCTTTCGCGGCAGACCCGGACATCTGCTGAAAGCTGACAGGAATTACATAGACAATACTCCCTGGTTTCTCTCTGAGAAGGCGGTTGGGGCAGTCTGCTATGTAGATCTTTTTGCCGGCAGTTTTAAAGACCTTGCAGAGAAGGTCGGCTATCTGTCAGATCTTGGTATCACCTATCTGCATCTTATGCCTATCTATAAAACCCCTGAAGGAGCAAGTGACGGCGGCTACGCAGTTGCCGACTACCGGAGCTTTCAGGAAGGACTAGGCAGTGCAGAAGATCTGCGGAGCCTTGCAGATGTTCTTCATGCAGCCGGTATAGTTCTCTCTCTCGATTTTGTCCTCAATCATACATCGAATCAGCATGAATGGGCTTTAAAGGCCCTTTCCGGGGATCCTGAGTATCGAAAATTCTATTTTATCTTTCCGGAACACCGGCAGGCGGCAGAATACAGCCGGTATCTCAGGGATATTTTTCCCGAAGTCCGCAAAGGCAGCTTCTCCTGGTCTGAAGATATGGAGGCCTGGGTCTGGACAACGTTTAACAGCTATCAGTGGGATCTTAACTATCAGAACCATGCTGTTTTTCGGGCCATGGTTCGGGAAATGCTGTTTCTTGCCAATATTGGGGCTGATGTTCTCCGGTTTGATGCAGTAGCGTTCATGTGGAAAGAGAAGGGTACACGATGTGAAAGTCTTCCCAAAGTGCATACCCTGATAAAGGCTTTCAAATTGGCATCAGCCTTGGCCGTTCCGGAACTTGCCTTCAAATCAGAAGCCATTGTTCATCCGGCAGAGGTGCTCGAATACATTAAGCCGAATGAGTGTCAGCTTTCCTACAACCCGCTGCTTATGGCTGAAACCTGGGAAGCCGCTGCCGTTCGAAATCCAGCCTTGCTGCGCAGGTCAATCGAAACTCGACTGCAGATCCCGGAAAAATGCGCCTGGGTGAACTATGTCCGCTGCCATGACGATATCGGCTGGACTTTTGATGATGCGGATGCCGCGGCTCTTGGCATTGACGGCTATAGTCACCGAAGATTTCTCAATGATTTTTATACCGGCAAATTTCCCGGAAGTTTTTCCAGAGGGCTTCCGTTTCAGGAAAATATGGAAACTGGCGATTGCCGGATATCAGGAACCTGTGCATCTCTTGCAGGTCTCGAGAAATCCCTGGAAACTGGAAATCAGCAGCAGATAGACAATGCGGTGCGACGAATAGTGCTTATGTATGGATTAGCGGCAAGTGCAGGCGGATTCCCGCTGCTCTATCTGGGAGATGAATACGGCATGCTTAACGATTATTCTTATCTTGAGCATCCGGATCATTACCTCGATTCCCGTTGGGTTCATCGGATGCCTTTTGATTGGAGCTGCGCAGAATCGGCCGCAGCTGCCGATACGCCAGCAGTTGCAGAATCAGCTGCCGGCAGAATCCATAGAGCTCTCTTGAACATTTTTTCATCCCGTAAACATGAGCCGGCTTTCGCAGGAGGCGGAGGAAACGGATCTCGCATAGTAGATCATGGCCATCGCTGGATTCTCGGATTTTCTCGAACAGGACCTGAATACGATATTCTTGTCCTGGCAAATTTTTCTGATTCAGCACAGGAGATTGCCCGGGATGCTGTTTTTAGCGGAGATAATTCTTCCGTCCTCACAGACTTGCTTTCCGGAAAGCGCTATCCGGGCAGACTGGTTCTTCAACCCTGGGAGCTGCTCTGGCTCAAGCCTGACCTGGAATATTCCACAGTCGTGAAACATTTAGAGGAGAGGAGCACACCATATGGATGAAGCCTGGATACTGGAGCAACCTGACTATAACCCGAAAAAAATTCCGGAACTGGAAACCCTGTTCTCTCTTGCCAATGGATACTTTGGTATTCGAGGATATTTCACCGAACGGGATACATCGTATCATCCAGGTGTTTTTATTAACGGATTTTACGAAACGAGTCCGATATGCTATGGAGAAAAGGCGTATGGTTTTGCAGAACACAATCAAACTATGATTGATGTTCCTGATGCACGCTGGATGGAGGTTTTCAGCGGCAGTCACAGGTTTTCTCTGAATTCCGGTACCCTGCGCCGATTCAGGCGAGTACTCAACATGAAAACTGGTGTTCTGTCACGAGAGATCGTCTGGGAAAGTCCAGATGGGGACCGGCTTACGATGAGCTGGGAGCACCTGGTAAGCTATCGCTTCCTGAGAATCGGCGGAACCAGACTGAAAATATCGCATCAAGGAACTCATCCAGTGAAGGTTATCTCTGGAATCGCTGTACCGTCAGCCTCAGAATCAACCGTCAGCTCGCATTTTGGATTTGATCCGAGAACAGCAGCTCATGGTGCTAAAGCAGCTCTCATGCAGGTTTCAACAACTACCGAACAGCTGGGTGCCTATCATACAGTACAAGTCCACAACCGGACAGCCAAGAGTGATTTATCCCTTATCTACGGATATGCGGTGAAGTCCGATGGTGCTGGAGAATGGGCACATTCCGGGAATAATTCTGAGGAAGCAGCTTTGCAGACCTGTACCCTGATCTCTCCAGCTCCCCAATCTGATGTATCATCGGAACTGGTCGTTGAAAAGCTCTTCTTCTATGCCTTTCGACCTGCTGGAGAAGAGGATGCCTTGTACTATGAATTTCGCACGGCTATGATGCAGGGTATAGAGCTGAGCTTCGAGAAGCTTGCTGAAATTCAGCAGGCAGAACTCAGCCAATTCTGGCAGGATGCGGATGTCCAGATTACCGGTGATCCTGAATATCAGAAAGCCCTGCGCTATAACATATTTCAGCTCTATCAGTCGGCAGGCAGAACGGGAGAGACCAGCCTGTCGGCTAAAGGACTGTCAGGTAACGGGTATGAAGGGCACTACTTCTGGGATACGGAAATCTATGCCATGCCCTTTTTTACCAATGTCAGTCCCCGGATTGCACGCAGTCTGCTTAAGTACCGTATCTCAATTCTCGATCACGCCCGCAGTCAGGCAAAGCTGCTCTCAGAAAAAGGAGCCTTATACCCATGGCGTACGATAAACGGACATGAGGCATCAGCCTATTTTCCAGCCGGAACAGCACAGTATCACATAAACGCGGATATTGCCTACAGTCTTCTGCAGTACGTAGAAATAACCGGTGACACAGGTATTATGCTGGAAGGCGGAGCGGAAATGCTTTTCGAGACAGCCAGACTATGGCTGAGCCTGGGATTTTTGAATAAACGGAAAAACGGTCAGTTCTGCATTAATGAAGTAACCGGTCCCGATGAGTACTCAGCCCTGGTGAATAATAACTTTTACACCAATACCATGGCAGCCTATCACCTGGGGAAAGCTGACTTCTGGTACAGACAGCTGAAGGAACACTATCCGGATTTTCTCAATAAGCTCTGCAGCCGGCTGCTGCTGACCGAAGAAGAGCCGTCTCACTGGTGCAAGGCTGCAGAATCGATGTTTCTTCCCTATGACTCTCATCTCGGCATACATCCGCAGGATGATACCTTCCTTGATCGGGAGCCATGGGATTTTGCATCAACTCCACCCGAAAAATACCCGCTCCTCCTTCATTATCATCCGCTTGTCATATATAGGCATCAAGTGCTTAAACAGGCAGACGCCATCCTTGTGCACCTTCTGCTTCATGATCAGTTCCCCCTGCAGCAGAAAATTCGAGATTTTAATTATTATGAGCCGCTGACAACCGGCGACAGCTCTCTCTCGGCATGCATGCAGGGAATTATGGCTCTGGAGCTTGGCAGCCGCGACACAGGGATACGTTATGCGAGAGCGGCCGCCTTTGTGGATCTGGAAAACCTCCAGGGAAACACGAAAGACGGGCTGCATACAGCATCTATGGCTGGATCGTGGATGATGACGCTTTACGGGTTCGCAGGAGTCCGATATCATAATGGAACTCCCTCGATATATCCGCACGCATTCCCTGAGTATTGGAAAACTTTGAGTTTCAAGCTGAAAACGGCAGAAGGCTCCCTGGCCGTGCATATCGACAGG
>JAIPFR010000021.1 GCA_021736525.1 Spirochaetia bacterium | reverse complement strand
CCAATGCCAATCAAGGGCAGGTAGTGGGAAAATCTGACTTTGCTTTCCAGTCATCGGCCATTTTTTCCCGGGGCGCCAGTTTTCTGATTACCTCTTTTGAACGCTTTTCCGGACTCAACGGGCTTATGGGACTGCAGCTCGTCGGTGTTTTATCCAATACCCTGGCTGGCTTGAGTGTCCGTAAGATACCCAGCCGGGAGACCGTCGAGTATAGAAAAGGTGCGGGTGTCCTATCACAGCTTCGTGCGGCAGGAAAAAACAAAAACCTTCTCCGCGTACTGATTCTTCAGTGGTTGAGTATCGCTGTTCTCGTACTTGCAAATCTCTCAATCCCCTTCGTTCGCAGCAGGCTCTCCTTTACGACGAGTGAGGTGTTCCTCTTTTCCATGGGCATTACCCTGGCGACAATTCTGGCTGCGATGTTTGTCAGAACTTTTGCTGACAAAATTGGCAGCAGGCCCCTCATTATTTTCACTTCATTGTTTACCCTGATATTTACCGCAGTATGGGCCTTTCTTCCGGAGACATTGGGAAAAGTAATCTATTTCATACCGGGAATACTGCTGATGTTCATGGTCAGCACTTCCCGCATGCTTATCGGCAAGCTTATGATTCAGGTTATGCCTGATGATGATCGGATCGGCTTCAACTCGATGGTTGATTTCATTACTGCTCTCATATCTCTTATATTGGGGGTTGCCGGAGGTCGTCTGATCGATTATGGGCCGGACGGCGGAACCCTCCTGCTGAATGGGTATACCTGGACTTTTGCCCTTGGGGCTGTTTTAAGCTTTCTTATCTTCCTCCTGACCTTGCATCTGGAAGAAAGAGATACCATGGAAGAAAAGGATGCCGCCGCTCTCCTGCTTTCCATAGACGGACTGCGTGCTTTTATGCACATCAGCAAGCTGCAGAGAATAAGCGATCCGATACGAAAACAGACGGTTCTGTTATCTATCGGCAGTAACCGGAATGACGTAGCAACAAGCGAGATCAGAAGGATGCTGCTTTCTCCCTTTTCTTCCGAAAAAGCAGAACTTATCAGAGCGCTCTTTTATAATCCACGGCCTTCGCTGCTGCCGCTCCTCCTGGAGGAAGCTGCCGACTATGATTCCTACACGCAGAGTGAGGCGATATTTGCATTGGGAGCCTATAAAAGCGCCGAAACTGAGAAACTGCTTCTCAAACTCCTGGAGAGTTCATCGGCACGGGTAATGGCATCAGCTGCCAAAGCTCTGGGCAGGATAGGGCATACGGATTCCCTTGGCAGGATATTTGCGATGTTTCTCGATGAACAGGACGTCAGGAACCGTATGAATTATACCATAGCCTTGAGCAATATGGATCCAAAGGGTGAGTATCTGCTGGATCTTTTTTCTTCCCGTATGCAGGAGGGGAGTCGGCGATTCAGGCAGAGCCTTTTTGCCCTGAATGCTGAACTGCTCAATTATACACCGGATTTAGCCCATCTTTTTCAATTGGGAAATGTCAGGAAAGGTGCCGGGCTGCGGGATTTTCTTGATGAAACCCGGGATCACCCGAATTTCATGAGTCGTCATCCGGAACTGGTAGGCTGGTTTCGTACCGAACAGTATGGAAAAATTGTTGATTTCTGCCGTACTGTTATGGTTGATTCCGGCATCAGGTTTACTGAACCATTGACTGTGGAAGCCCGGCGAAGGAGCACGATAAGAAAATCAATCACTGCCTGCTGTGAAAGATTCAATACTGATGCTAAAACAAATTATGATTTTATATTGGCACTTCTCTATTATACCTATCAAGTAGTAAAGCCGGATTAGGTGCCGGTTCAGGCACCTGATAAAGGAGATTACGGATCGGGCAGAACCCCTGCTTAATAAACAGGAGGCTGCCCGTATCCCGAAAAACTTTCTCTTATCCTGTGTTGTCAGGCTCGGCAGAGGCCGACCGCATCAATCTCAACGAGCGCACCCAACGGCAGGGCAGAAACTTCCACGCAGAAGCGGGCGGGATAATCTCCTTCGAAGAATTCACTGTAAACGGCATTCATGCGAGAGAAATTTCCCATATCGGTAATGAAAATCTGAATCTTAAGCGTATCAGCCAGGGAAGATCCTGCTGCAGCGAGAACCGCGGAAAGATTATTCAAAGCTTGTCTGGTCTGTTCCTCAATACCGCCTTCAACCATTTTACCTGTTTCCGGAATGAGTGGAACCTGTCCTGAACAGTATACGAACTCACCGGCAGTAACTGCCTGTGAGTAAGGTCCGACGGCTGCAGGGGCATTGCTGGTTGATATTACTGATCTTTTCATAAAAAACTCCTTTATTTTTCAAAAAGTTGAATATTTTACCCCATTATACTGGTTTATATATATATGAGTAACAGCAGAACAACAAAAACCCGCAAAAAACCTCGGTATGCTTCTGTCGGTTATATGCTGACAGGAATCGCTTTACTGTTTATCCTGGCAGCCTGCAGCCCCGGCTGCACTCTCCAGGGAGCAGAACGATCAGATATTCTGGTGATTATGAGCTGGAATGTCGAGAACCTCTTTGACGGAACTGATAATGGTACTGAGTATCAGGACTTTGATCCCGGAGAAGGGAACTGGGATACTGCTCGATATCATGTCCGGTTAGCAGCAGTCAGCCGTCTTATTCTGGAGCTTGCCGATCCTCAGCCGGACATTATCTGTCTGCAGGAGGTTGAGCACCGGGGGGTCGTGAATGATCTTGCAGCTCATTACCTGGGGAAAGAAGGATACACCTATACAGCGGTTACTGAGGCTTCAAACTCTGCGGTTCAGCAAGCTGTTATCAGCAAATATCCAATAACCAGCGCAAAGGTCCATGCCGGGTCCGGCTTGTCATCCTACTCTTCCCGGCCTGTATTGGAAGTGTCAGTGCAAACGGGTAATGAAGTAGTAATTCTTCTGAATAACCATTGGAAATCAAGACGTGAAGGTCCTGAACAGACCGAACTGTCACGACTTGAATCAGCCCGGGCAGCTGCCTCAGTGATAGAGGAACATATAGAACAGAATTCCCGTGCCTTGATACTTTTAGCTGGGGACCTTAACGAAAATGCCGATGAATACGAAAGAGTCAACCGGGCCTATAAAACCGCATTGATGCCGGTCTCCGAAACTGGGGGCGGTCTGACCATAACAGGTATCCCTGAAGAAGCCATTGGTTCTGTTCTGTACAACGGATGGCTTGATAAACGGACAGAAACCGGACTCCCGGGTAGCTACAGTTATCGGGGAGCATGGTCGACACTTGATCATATTATGATCTCCTCCGCCGGCTTTGACGGGACAGGATGGGATTTTGCAGCATTCGATGTGTACGCCCATTCCGAAATACTGTCAGAGAGTAATCAGCCTGCAGGATGGGATATGCGTTCAGGCCTTGGGTATTCGGATCATCTACCGGTAGTTATGCAGCTTGAGCGGGTCAGAAGCCCAGCTCCTCTGGAGTGAAGCCGGCTTCTCTGAGTCTGCGCTCGGTTTCCATCAGGTAGCCGGTTTCATGTGCTTCGACCGTATAGGGATCCAGAATCGAAGGGCGGCCTAGCAGTATTTTTGTGCCGGCATGTCTGTAGCCCAAAAAGGCAGGAGGTATGGTAACAAGAAAATCCTGGGCCATGGCAAAGCGAAAAACCCGATCAGAATCAGCATCAACCATACGGGCAGCAGTTATGTTGAGAACTCTCGGCATGCCGAACGTGACCACGAGAAACTCCATTTCCGGGAACATATTTCTGAGTTCCAGATAGGCTATCATGGCGGTCATACCTCCGGCACTGTGGCCGACCAGTACAATCTGCTTGCCTTTAAAGACCTCTGCACGCAGCAGCACGGCATCGCGAATTCCAGCGTACTTCTCCTGAATTCCCGCATGAGCTTTCATGACGGGAGCCCCAGAAGAATCAGAAGATGGATAATCAAGAAAAAAAAGCGGCTTCAGTGAGTAATTACTATTCAATGCCGAGTCTATGGGGTTCTTCGGGGCTTGAGTTGCCCTGAATACCATATAGAGGGTTTCCTCCTCCTCGATGAATAACCCAAGCGTGTTTGTCTCAGAATGGGAGACATACTCAAGATTCCAGTTACTCTCCTTGTAATGTTCTCTTTCTCTCCAGGCTGCCAGACACATCTGATAAAATCTGTACAGTTCAGGTGCTGAAGGAAATTCAGCATATTCCTCCTCAACCTCTTTGATAGAATTTCCGGTCCAGCTTTGACAGGAAGTAACAGACAGAAGCATGGAAGCAGAAATTATTACGGCAGAAAACTGGATAATTGCACGACAGGTCTTTTTAAGATAATTCATAATAGATATTTCCTTCTATACTCTGCAGACAGTATAAAATCTTGGGTGGGAAAAATCAAAGGGTTTAGTGCCAGTAGGGAAGAGCTGCACTGTATACGGGGTAAATGATTTGTGGTAGCATTATTTGACTGCTATTCTGATAAAAAGCTGGTTGTGAATGACTACTGAAGAACTTGAGCACGATAAACATCGTCTTTACAATAACAAGGCTGTTTCCTCCCGTTCCTCCCGCCGTGCGAAGTACCAAGCCCGGAAAGAAGCTAAGGGACGCTATACTCCTGAAAAAATACCGATACGACAGCATCAGCTTTATCTGGTAAAGCCGAGGGTGTGGCGCAGGTATTTACGGGAGAATGATGTTGATCCTGAATACCGGGCTAGAGCGCGAAGCATCACTTTGGTCAGCAGATTGTTCAGCCCTTTGAAATTTCTTCAGGATGTTTTTTTTCATAAGAAAATTGTTCAAGTAGATCTTTCCCGCAGTCAGCAGGTGTTTATTCTCGGACACTGGAGAAGCGGCACAACACATTTGCACTATCTGATGTCAAAGGATCCTCAATTCGGGTTTTTATCAAATTATCAGGCGCTTTTTTTCAATATTTCTCTTCTGAGCAATGCTCGGCTGCGTTTTCTGATAAAGCCGTTTTTCCCGAAACGTCGTCCGCAGGATAATGTTGCCATTACCCCTGATGCGCCGGCAGAAGAGGAGCAGCCGTTCAGTACCATGTCCGCCAGGACAGGACTGGGAGGTTTTTTCTTTCCTCGTAATCCTGGGTATTTCCAGAAATATTTGTTTTTCAAGGGCATTTCACCATCAGAAAAAAAAGCCTGGCAGAGGGATTATACCTATTTACTGAAAACTATAACGCTCTTTAATGAAAAGAAGAATCTCGTTCTGAAAAACCCCCACAATACCGGACGTTTGAAAGAACTGTTTGAGATGTACCCTGATGCAAAATTTATTTTTATCCACCGCAATCCCTATGATGTCTATCAGTCAACCCTGCATCTCTACAACAGCGTTGTTGAAACGCAGTTTCTTCAGCATGTCACCGAAAAAGAGCTGGAGGAAATAATCGTTGCCTGCTTTCGGGATATGCTCAAAAAATATATTGCCGACCGGAAACTTATTTCACCGGAGCAGCTGATTGAGATACCCTTTGCCGAGCTTGAAAGAAGTCCGATGGATACGGTTGAGCGGATTTATTCTCAGCTGAAGCTTCCCGGCTTTGCCGCAGCAAAATTACCCATGGAGGAATATCTGAAAACGGTTAAGCACTACCGTAAGAATCAATTTACCCCGCTTCCTTCCGAGCTGATGGACAGACTGAATGATGAGTGGGAGTTTTTCTTTAAGGAGTTCGGTTACGAAACCATCTGAGGATGCATGACGGCGGGTCAGACAAGCTGCTTATCAGCCATATTAAGTTCGTAGATAATCTGTTCCATTTCAAGACCGATATTAACGTTATGAACAACAATATGGTCAAAGTTTTTTTCTGAATCCCCATTCGTTTCTCGCGGAGCTTTCAAGCCTGAGGAAGTAAAATTGAGAAAACCCCGTACTCCGGAATCAATCAGCCGGTGAAACACATCCGGCGCTGCCTGTTCGGGTACAGTAATAATGGCAAGCAGAATATTTTTCCGGGCAGCTATCTCTTCAAGTCTGTCCATGGAATATACTGGCACCGGGCAGTTCTCTTCTTCACAAATTCTTGTATTTATGTCAAAACCTGCTACAATTCTTATACCATCGGATTCAAACCCGTTATAGCGGAGGAGGGCACCTCCAATTCTGCCGCAGCCGATAACGGCTGCATTCTGGGAACCGTTTTTGCCAAGAATATGATCCAGATTAGCGATAAGCTTATCAATATCATATCCACCGCGTTTTTGACCGATAATTTTAAGGAGTGAGAAGTCTTTCCTGACAACAGAGGCAGGAATCCCGGCAGGGTCACCTATGTTGTTGGCGAAAACCCGTTCGAACCCCATGTTTTTGAGCTGACGCAGATTTCGGTCGTACTTGGTTATTCTTACGATCATATCTCGATGCATAATAGAATAATTAATCCTTTTTTTATATGTTAGTATTCATATTAATTGTAAATTAATTGTATTAAAAAATCAATTATTATTTTTAAAAATAATAAACGTATATATTGAATAAAAAATGATTATTAAATACTATAATAATAAATAAAATCATCTGGAGGTAATATGGCTGTTGCAGATGGAACAATAACTTTTTCTCCCGCTTTGAACAGTTTTATCAACGAGTGGAAAGAGAAGCCGGGAAATCTTATCATGGTCCTGCATAAAGTTCAGGAGGAATTTGGTTACATTCCCCGTGAGGCTGCTGATAAAGTTGCCGGAATGCTCGAAGTGCCGCTGGCTAAAATATATGGGGTAATTACCTTTTATCACTTTTTCAAATTGGAAAAACCTGGAAAGTATAATATTCAAGTCTGCCTGGGAACAGCCTGTTATCTGAAGGGCGGCAGCAATCTGGTAGATGAACTGGAGGGTCTTCTGGGTATTTCAATTAATGAAGTGACAAAAGATGGGAAATTTTCCATAGAGGGAGTGCGATGCGTCGGCTGCTGCGGATTAGCCCCGGTTCTGGTTATCGGTGAGGAAGTTCACGGTAAGGTGACCAAGGATCAGCTTCCTGGCATAATTGCAAGCTATACCTAGATTTTTACGTTATGCATGCGGAAATATGCGATTTCATCCTGGATATAGTGCAGAATGCTGTCGAAGCAGGAGCCTCCCTTATAGAAGTTGCTTTTACGGAGACAGAAAGTACCATAACATGCCAGGTTCAGGATAATGGGAAGGGGATGACTGCAGAGGAATTGTCATCGGCCCGGGATCCTTTTTATACTGACGGAATTAAGCACGCTGGAAGAAAAATTGGAATGGGAATACCGTTTCTTGTCCAGGCCGCAGAATCGGCCGGAGGAAGCGTAAATATAGAATCGGAAAAGGGGAAGGGGAGTGAATGCCGTTTTTCCTTTGACCGGAAAAATCTGGACACACCTCCTTTGGGGGATGTTCCCGGAACCTTTCTGACTGCCTGTTCACTATCCTGTTCACTATCCTGTTTGCATGTTGGTGAATATGATCTGATCCTGAACCGGAGCTTGAGTGCTGACGGCAGGGATAGATCTTACGTGGTAACAAGAAATGAACTGGCAGAGGCATTGGACGGATTGGAAACAGCCGGCTCACTCAGTCTGGCGAGGATGTACCTTACATCCCTTGAGGATTCTCTCAGGGGTATGGAAGAGTGAAGTTCAGGATAATCAGTGGAAAAGGTTTACGAAAAAATAAGAGAATAGAGTATCCGTAGGAGGTCGATAATGGCAAAAATGACACTTGAAGACTTAAGGAATCTGCGTGAGCAGAAAAAGAAAGATATGTCCAAGCGCGATTCGGCAGGCAAGGATGTTCGCATTATTATCGGAATGGGAACCTGCGGAATTGCCGCCGGCGCAAAAAGGACTCTTGATGCCTTCATCGAAGAGCTTGATGCGCAAAATCTGGAGAATGTCGCGGTAACCCAGACTGGATGCATGGGCCTCTGCTATGTTGAACCAACCATTGAGGTTATTGTTCCAGGCATGCCAAGCGTGATTTACGGCAATGTTGACGAGGATACGGCACGCAGAATTGTCAACAAGCACCTTATTAAAAAAGAGATGGTTAACGACCATGTATTTGACCGACCGGCAGCGGATATTATTAAGGACGGGGGAAAATAATGCCTAAGAGGAACTATGTATTAGTCTGCGGGGGTACCGGCTGTGAATCGAGCAAGGCAGATCAGATTTTCAGGAACCTTAAAATTGCCTGCACTGAGCAGGGAATAGCTGATGAGGTTCAGGTTGTAAAAACCGGCTGCTTCGGATTCTGTGAGCAGGGCCCTATTGTTAAAGTGCTGCCTGAGGAAACATTCTATGTCAAAGTGACTCCGGAGGATGCCGAGGAAATCATAACGGAACATCTGGTAAAAGGGCGAAAAGTATCTCGTCTGGAGTATGATACGAAGGGAAGCACGAAGAATGCCAAGGTTGATGATATTCAGTTTTATCAGAAGCAGTTTCGTATTGTCCTGAGAAACTGCGGTGTAATCGACCCGGAAAACATTGACGAATACATTGCCCGTGACGGATATGCGGCAATTGAAAAAGTACTTTTCGAGATGACGCCGGATGATGTTATCGGTGAGTTGAAAAAAGCGCAGCTGCGCGGCCGCGGAGGAGCGGGATTTCCCACCTGGCTTAAGTGGAGCTTTACCAAAGATGTCGTAGAGAGTGAAAAATATGTCGTCTGTAACGCCGATGAAGGCGATCCCGGTGCTTATATGGACCGGAGTACCCTGGAAGGGGATCCTCACTCTATACTCGAAGCAATGACTATCGCCGGTCGAACCTGCGGTGCAAGCAAAGGCTACATCTATATCAGAGCGGAATATCCGCTGGCCATAAAACGCCTCAAAATTGCCATGCAGCAGGCTCGTGAGTACGGCCTTCTGGGAGAAAACATTCTCGGCAGCGATTTCAGCTTCGACATAGAGATCCGGTTGGGCGCCGGGGCATTTGTCTGCGGTGAAGAGACTGCCTTGCTGGCCTCAATAGAAGGCGAACGCGGAATGCCGAGACCTCGTCCGCCCTTCCCGGCTGTCAAAGGAGTCTGGAACAAAC
This sequence comes from Spirochaetia bacterium, assembly GCA_021736525.1. Classification (GTDB taxonomy): domain Bacteria; phylum Spirochaetota; class Spirochaetia; order JABMQR01; family JABMQR01; genus M55B182. The sequence continues at coordinate 6,867 of JAIPFR010000021.1, read as the reverse complement.
CGACAGTAATCAATAACGTGGAAACCTGGGCTAATATACCGGTTATAATCCTCAAAGGCGGTGACTGGTTTTCAAAGATTGGAACAGAAGACTCGAAAGGTACCAAAGTATTTGCACTTACCGGAAAGATCAGCAATTCCGGCCTTGTGGAAGTACCCATGGGTACGACCCTGCGGGAAATAATCTATGATATCGGCGGCGGCATCGCCAACGGGAAGAAATTCAAGGCTGTTCAGACGGGAGGTCCTTCCGGCGGAGTGATTACTGCCGATTATCTGGATACCCCGATTGATTACGGTACCCTTACCAGCCTGGGTTCGATGATGGGCTCCGGCGGTATGATCATCATGGATGAAGACGACTGTATAGTTGATGTAACCAAGTTCTATCTCGGCTTTTCGGTCGAAGAATCCTGCGGGAAGTGTTCACCCTGTCGTATAGGGGGCCGTTCCCTCTATAATATCCTTGACCGGATAACCAAAGGGGAAGGAGAGATGGCGGATATCGGCAGGATGAAGGAGATAGGTCTTGCCATGAAAAAAGCATCACTCTGCGGCCTCGGCCAGACTGCTCCCAATCCGATACTGTCAACGCTCAACTATTTTGAAGACGAATATCTGGCTCATATCAAAGACAAACGCTGTCCGGCAGGTACCTGTAAAGAACTTATCTCTTTCCACATTCTTGCCGACAAATGCATCGGATGTACGGCCTGCGCCAGAAAATGTCCGACCGGGGCGATTACCGGCGAGCGGAGAAAAGTTCATCGGATCGACCCTGACCTTTGCATCAAATGCGGTGTATGTCTGGAAACCTGCAAATTTGATGCGGTATTTGTCAGATAGCGCTTAAATGTGGTAATCGCTGGAATTGAAAAGTATTTTTGAAGATCACGAAAAGCTGTGTGAGGAGGAACCCCTTGAAAATGGTAAACATGAAAATAAACGGACAGACGGTCAGCGTGCCGGCGGAATATAACGTTCTGCAGGCATCGAGACTTAATAATATCAATATTCCATCTCTTTGCTACCATCCGGACCTGCCGGCCTGGGCTGCCTGCGGCATCTGCGTTGTCAAAATGGAAAATTCGCCCAAGATGGTCCGCGCCTGTGCAACTCCGGTTGCTGAAGGTATGTCCATTATTACCCATGACCCCGAACTGCATACTATCCGAAAAACGGTAATTGAGCTTATCCTCTCAACACATCCGAATGACTGTCTCAAGTGCGGAAGAAATGGATCCTGTGAGCTGCAAAAGCTGGCAGCGGACTATGGAATCAGAGAACAGCCTTATGAAGTCAGGCTGCAGGATATCCCTCAGGATGACTCCACCCCTTCGATCATTCTCAATCCTGAAAAATGCATCAAATGCGGCCGCTGTGCTCAGGTATGCCAGACGCTGCAGGGAGTATGGGCTCTTGAGTTCGTCGGTCGCGGAGATGAGACCCGCATAGCACCGGCTGCCAACCTTACCTTGGATGACAGTCCCTGCATCAAGTGCGGACAATGTTCAGCCCACTGTCCGGTTGGCGCAATATTCGAACGTGACGAAACTCGCCTGTTTCTTAATGCCGTAAACGATCCCGATAAGCATGTTGCCGTCCAGATTGCTCCTGCCGTGCGAGTCGCGATTGGCGAGGCCTTCGGCATGGAGCCGGGAACCATCTGCACCGGTAAAACTTATGCTGCTCTGCGGCGACTTGGGGCTGATGCCGTCTTCGATACAAACTTTGCCGCGGACCTGACCATTATGGAGGAGGGCTCCGAGTTTGTGCAGCGCTTTACTCAGGGTGGAGAAATGCCGCAGATCACCAGCTGCTGCCCGGCCTGGACCGACTATATGGAAAAATACTACAGCGATATGATTCCCAATTTTTCCACAGCAAAATCACCCATGATGATGCAGGGAGCTCTCACTAAGACCTATTATGCCGATCAGAAGGAAATTGATCCGAAGAAGATTTTTTCCGTTGCCATAATGCCGTGCACGGCCAAAAAATTTGAGATTGTGCGCGATGACAATATGCAGGCTTCAGGTTACCAGGATATGGATCTTGTTCTTACCACACGGGAACTCAGCCGTCTGATCCGGGCATCCGGCATTGATTTCCTTACCCTGCCTGACGAGTCGGCTGATTCGCCAATCGGGAGCTACTCCGGTGCAGGAACTATTTTCGGCAATACAGGCGGCGTAATGGAAGCGGCTTTGCGGACTGCCTATAATCTTGTGACCGGAGAAGATCTCGCTGATGTCGAAATTCCGGCAGTCAGGGGAATGGACGGTATCAGAAAAGGCGAAATAGATATCAAAGGGACCAAGGTAAAGGTGGCTGTTGCCCATGGGATGGCAAATGTAAGTGTCATACTGGATGAGATTCGTGAAGCGAGAAAGAACAACACCGAAATGCCCTACCATTTTATAGAAGTAATGGCCTGTCGCGGCGGCTGCATTGCCGGCGGCGGTCAGCCCTATGCAACTACAGATAATATCCGTGAGAAACGCATCGAGGGGCTATATCGGGATGATTCAATGAATGTTGTACGCTGTTCGCATGAGAATCCGGAAATAAAGCAGATATATACCGATTTCCTCGGATCCCCGCTGAGCGAAAAATCACACCATTTGCTGCATACCACCTATCAGGCAAGACCTGTATATAAACGCTAGGAGTCTGTTTGCCAGGATTTTAGCAAAGTCCGGTTCCGCTCCTGTGGTCCCGGACTTTGTTGTCTCCTGAAACACACATTGAATCTATTCTGCTCCCTTTCAATTTCAACCATATATCAGTATAGTTATTACAGAGCCCCAGATTCAGGATAGTAAGGGAGGATCTGCATGTCGCGGAGACAGCTGAAAAAGATATTTGTAATTGATACCAATGTATTGATCCATCGCAGTGATGCAATTCTTTCGTTCAAGGACAGCGAGGTTGTAATTCCCCTCTGGGTTCTTGAAGAGCTGGATAAACTTAAGACCTATTCTGATGAGCGCGGCCGCAATGCTCGTCAGGCAATCCGCTTTATTGAGGAGCGGACTGCACATAACGGGCACAAGGAAGGCGCTAAAATCGAGAACGGATCGATTCTGCGGGTTGCCCTTGAATTTGACCGGTCACTGGCATCCGATCTGCCCCTGGACCGAAATGACAATAAAATTATTTACTGTGCTCTTACCATCCAGGAGCGGATATCAACAATAAAACCAAAACCTGAGGTTTTTTTTGTTTCAAAAGATATAAATGCCAGAGTCAAAGCTAGAGCCGTCGGTCTGCACGCTGTAGATTATGAGAAGCAGAAAGCGTATCTTGCCGATCTTTATTCCGGATTCCGGGATGCTTCAGTCAGCCGGGAACTCCAGCGACAGCTGTCTGCCGGGAAGACAGTAGACTGGGAAGAACCGTTATTGGAAAATCAGTTTCTGGTAACAGCTGATGATGCAGGAAGTCCGCATATTGCCCGGTATCAGACAGATTCTGAGGGTAAAGGAACCCTCAGATATGTTGAATCCTTCACCGATGGAGTAAGCGGAATCATACCCCTTAATCCTCAGCAGCAGATGGCTTTTGATCTTCTCCTTGATGATTCAATAGCACTGGTAACTTTGGTCGGCAAGGCTGGAACCGGAAAGACCCTGCTTGCACTGGCTGCAGGCCTGCGCAAGGTTATGGAAAGTAAAGCCTATAACCGTATGCTGGCAAGCCGACCCATTATGCCTCTGGGAAAGGACATCGGCTTTTTACCCGGAGATAAAGAGGAAAAGCTGTCTCACTGGATGAAACCGTTGTTTGACAATCTTGAACTTATTGTCTCGGTGAACACTAGACCTGAATTTAAGAATATTGAAGCAGTTATGAAAAGCGGAAAAGTGGAAATTGAGGCGATTACCTATATTCGCGGCCGATCCCTGCCCAAGCAGTTTATTATTGTTGATGAAGCCCAGAATCTCTCCCCGCATGAGATAAAGACCATTGTCAGCCGGGCAGGAAAAGAGACAAAAGTGGTGCTGACCGGAGACCCGTACCAGATCGACAGTCCCTACCTGGACAGCGATTCCAATGGACTTACCTATCTGGTCGAGGCTTTCAAAGGGCAGAAGATATTCGGCCACGTCACCCTTGAGAAATCAGAGCGCAGCCGGCTTGCCGAGCTTGCCGCGGAGCTGTTGTGACCCATTCAGATGCAGCCAGGCTGGCCAGTTGTCCCCTTTTTCTTGGAATCCCTCCGGAAAAAATCAGCAGTATTCTGGTCCCTGCTTACTGCCGGATAGAGAATTATCATCGGGGAGAGCGGATCCTTGCTCAGGGGAACCGGTATACAGAACTTTACGTGCTGCTTGAAGGCAGGGCTAATGCTCGAATATATGAGTATTCTGGAAGAACGGTACTGGTGGAGACACTTGAAGCCCCGGCTCCCGCTGCCTCTGGTATTCTGTTCTCAACAGATCCTCATTTGCCGGTGACCTTGGAAGCCGATACCGATGTCAGGACGGCTGTGATATCAAGACCCGGTCTTACCCGGTTGTTTCAGGCCGATCCTGAAGTGCTCAACCGTCTTCTTTGCGATATGGGTGATAAGCTGATATTTCTGGCAGAGAAAGTCAGACTTGCAGAACTGGCCGGCATCCGTCAGCGTTTTGCCGATTATATTCTCCGCCTTCGCAGCCGCTATCACTCAAATGACCTGCTTCTCCCTTTTTCCCGTGAGAAAATGGCCGAAATGTTCGGGGCTGCCCGGCCGTCCTTATCCCGGGAGATCTCACGTATGTGCGATGAGGGGCTTATTACCGCAAACGGAAGGGCTGTTTCTATTCGCAAGCCGGAAGCTCTGGAAAAATTGCTCAACTTGTAACATTGGTTACCGTTTTTTAATCAATATCTCATTATTATTGATCCCTTGATAGAAGAATACCTGATTGTGTGCTTCTTACGGTTAGGGGAAGACAGGGAGAAAAAAGATGAGAAGACAAATAATCACCATTGATGAAGAACTTTGCACAGGGTGCGGAGCATGTGTGCCCGACTGTCCGGAGGGAGCTCTGCAAATTATCGACGGAAAAGCCCGGCTTGTGGGCGACTTGTTCTGTGACGGTCTGGGGGCGTGCATTGGCGCATGCCCTGAGAATGCTATAGAGGTGGAAATCCGGGAAGCTGATCCCTATGATGAACGTCTGGTAATGGTGGAAAACATTCTTCCCAAGGGTGAAAATACGATTAAGGCGCATCTGGCGCATCTACAGGATCATGGTGCAGACGCTTATCTTGAGGAAGCTCTTGAGGTTCTTGCCCAAAGCAGCCCGGAACTGCATAGGGAATTACGTGAGCATTTCAAACCGGAAAAACCGACTGTTTCCCAAATGAGCGGGGGCTGTCCAGGGTCCTTAGCCCGACTCTTTGATATTGAACCGGCAGAAGCACAGGAGCAGTCGACCCCCAGGAAGGCAGAAACTACCGAATTGCGGACATGGCCGGTTCAAATGCATCTGATTAATCCTGCAGCACCCCACTATCGTAAGTCTGACTTTTTGCTGGCTGCTGACTGTACAGCTTTTGCCATGGGCAGCTTTCATCGTGAGTTTATCAGAAACAGGACTGTCGGAATAGCCTGCCCCAAGCTGGACGCCGGTTTGGATAGTTATCGTGAAAAGCTGGTGCAGCTTATCGATACCGCGGAAATTAATACGCTTACCGTTGCAGTTATGGAGGTTCCCTGCTGCAGCGGCTTAGTTAAACTGGCAGTTGATGCCGTTAAAGCCGCACAAAGAAATGTACCAATTAAATATGTGAAGTTGGGCACACAGGGAGAAATACAGCAGGATATCTGGCTTCAGCTGCAGCAGTAAGTCCGGTCCGGCAGCTGATCCCGGTCCGGGATCACCTGCCTGCCAGCCTAGCGACTGATCAAAGCCAGCTCATCCATTGAAGATGAGGGAGAAATTATAAAATTCCCATCTACTGAGCAGACCGACATGGTTGGAATAAAGGGGGCAAGCTCGATAAAGCTGCTGTACTCATATTCATCTGAGACAGAATTGCGGACGAACACTGATAATCCGGCAGAAATAGAATTGCTTATCAGTACAGTTGTATCATCACAGATATTAATATGTTTTGGTCCATCCAGTATCTCAGCACCGCTGCCTTCGCTGAATCTCTGAGTCTGATGCCAGACTGCCGGTTCACCCGGTGAGGGTTCCCCATACTTGAAAACGCTGAAAAAATCCTGCGAAGTTGTCAATATGGTGGAGTTATCGGCAAACACAGCATAATTTATGTCGCCGATTCCCATAGTGCCTGTATCAGCGTAGGTAAGGATTGTATCCACTGCTGGTATCCGCGTTACCGGGTCAATGGCAAAAATGAATAATGCATTGGTACCGTAGGACGCAACAGCCATCCATAGTCCATCTGGTGAGAGATTGATACTCTTTGGCTGTTCAATCAGGGGACTCGTAAGGTAGGTATAGCATTCCACAGGAACTACCTCTGTTCCGTCATAGATAAAATGGTAGATATGATAGTCAAAACGGTCTATTATAAAAAAATTCTGGCTGTCAGAGTCTACGGCAATGCTGTTTAGCATTCCGAAATTATAGGTATTTTCACCAATAGTTATTGATGAGTCATATGTTTCTACCAATTCTATACTGTCACTACCTTCGGCATGGGAAAAGATCGAAATCGATTTGGAATAGTCGCTGATTGCAAATACAAGACTGCCGTCGGAAGTAGAAGAAAGTTCCTGCACACCGTTGAGCAGGTAATCAACCGAGTTTACCATGGTCTGCTTCAGAACGAGACTGCCGTTTTCAATTCTCCATGTTTGAATTGCATCATCCACACGTGAAGCAGTGACTATGAGCCCGTCGGG
>JAIPFR010000020.1 GCA_021736525.1 Spirochaetia bacterium | reverse complement strand
CAGAAAGAATGGTTCTCCCATTGGCAGTTGAGGGATCGGCAGCACCGAAGGCAGCTCCGCTGGTAATTGGAACAAGAACACGGACAAAAACTGCCAGCCCGAGAAGTCCGTATATAATTGACGGTACCCCGGCAAGATTGTATATATTGGTTTGAATTATTTTCTGGAGACGGTTCTTTTTCGCATATTCTTCCAAATAAATTGCTGCGCCGATACCGATCGGAAAAGAAAAAAGAAAAGTTATGAGAATAATCCAGAGTGATCCAAGAATTGCCGTACGGACACCTGCCATCTCGGGAACGGATGACTGGGAACTGATGAGAAACTTCGGGTGTATCCAGGATCTGAACTGACGCTCTTTTTCGGGGTTTTCCAGGAAATAGGCGTCAATTTCATCTCCCCTGAGAATAGCATCCCCCAGTGACCAGCTTTGCACAACTGCCGATTTTACAATTCGTTCATTAACCAGATCCAGCAGGTCTCCACGGGATCGTTCTGATAACGGCTCTTCGGAATTATACCGTCGTATCAGACCTGTTGAGAGGTGTTCTTCTAACAAGGAAATGAGCTGATCTGCAGTTAGTTCTTCCAGGGTAACCCCTTCCTGAGTCAACGAAGCCGGGTCCACGGTGTTTTCCACAGCCACGGGACCAAAGGCATTGTTCAGAATATTCATAATCAGGATACAGAGAATTATTACGGAGAGAGTAGTAGAAGCGAACAGCACTATTCTCACGATATCGTTGATCTTCTTCCGCTTGATTGTATGCAGGTCGCTGCTGTAAAGATCTGGATCAGTTTTCATCAATCATATACCTCTCTGTACTTCTCGACGATTTTTCTGCTGACCATATTCAAGATGAGCGTCATGATAAACAGAACCAGCCCGAGAGCAAAGATTGAGTTGTAATCGACCGTGTTATAGCCGATATCCCCTCCGCTGATGCGGACAATATAGCCGGTAATAGTTTCTGCAGCCTTGAAGGGATTCAGGGTAAAGTTGGGACCAGCCCCCGCGGCCAGAGCTACGATCATTGTTTCACCAACGGCCCGGGATAATCCGACGATAAAAGCAGCCGCCAGACCTGAAAAAGCTGCCGGAAGAACTATTCTCAGGGAGGTTTCCATTTTTGTAGCACCAAGGCCGAAAGCAGCTTCACGTAGCGAGTTGGGAACTGCATTCAGGGCATCTTCAGCCATAGATGTTATCAGGGGCAGGATAAGTATTCCTATAACAATTCCAGCAGAGGCGGTATTATAAATTTGCACAACATCATCCCCGAATATCGATCGAAGCAGGGGAGTCATGAAGGTTATGGCAAAATATCCGTAGACGACAGTTGGAATCCCGGCCAGAACTTCAAGAATCGGCTTCAGAATACTTCTGGTTTTCTTTGTGGCATATTCACTCAAGTAGACTGCAACGGCAATGCCAATAGGCACAGCGGTAACAACTGCAATCAGGCTGGTTGTGAGTGTTGCATTCAGTAATGGAAGAATGCCGAACTCCTGAATCATCGGCTGCCATTGACGATTGGTAAAAAATTCCAGCAGGGTAACTCCATCTTCACTGAAAAAGAGGATTGATTCCTCAACAAGAATTATTACGATCCCAAGAGTGATGGCAACAGATAATAAGGCACTCAACAATAAGAGGGAGTGAATCAGCAGTTCTCCAATGCGTAATTTTTTATGAATAGAAACTTCATCAGAAAAATATTTAGTATTTGCCATGAATTACGGCCTTTATCCTCTGTAGTTTTTTAAGTCAGGACAGTAAAAAGAGGAACGGGAGATATATCCCGTTCCCCTGCCGGTTTTATGAGAATCCGGTACTATTAAAGTTGTTTTAGTAAGTTCCCGCCATTGCTTTTCTCCAGCCTTCCCTTGCAGCCTCAAGTGCTTCGGGATTTGCCGGAAAATAACCAACATCCACGATCTCTTCATTTACATAGGCCAGGTAATAAGCGAGGAAGGCAGCTACCTGTGGCTTGCTTCGCATGATTTCTGCATCAGAGTACATAAACAGCGGTCTTGCAAGAGGGTATGAAGAATTATCAACGTTCGCCTGACTTGCTTCAACACCCTCGATTTCAAGAATATTAAGGGTGCTCATATTTTCCTGGTAGTACGCGTAGCCGAAGTAGCCGATAGCGTAGGGGCTCCCTTCAATTCCCTGAACCAGAATGTTGTCATCCTCAGAGAGCTGAAGGTTTTCAGCTGAAAGAATGGGTCTTGAGTCTTTGTCAAACACTTCTTCCACGAAATAATCAAAAGTTCCGGAATCAGTTCCCGGTGAGAACCTGAGAATAGGCTGTGCAGGCCACTCAGGACGTACTTCCTGCCAGGTTTTTGCATACGAAAAAATGAAAGCAAGTTCTTCGAGTGTGACATCTTTGGCAAACGTATTGGCTTTGCTAACAGTAACGGCAAGAGCATCAGTTCCAACACGGAATTCAATGGGATTACGGCCGATTGTCTTTGCCTGTTCAATTTCGCTGGCTTTAATTGCACGGCTTGCATTGGAAATGTCAGTTTCTCCTGCTACGGTGAATCTCTCAAAACCTGCACCTGAACCGATGCTGTCAATAGTGATATTGTAGGCGTAGCCTTCATCGGTAAACCTTTCAGCCATTCTTTCAGAAAGCGGGAAAACTGTTGAGCTGCCGGCGGTTATGATGTCTCCGGTTACAGCAAGGGGATTTACTTCGGGCAGACCGTTGACTTCACCATCAAGAATCCATGCATACCCGGTAGTCTGGGGAGCCGCCGGCTCTTCGGCAGCTCCGCCTGCAAATGCAAGGCCTGATACTGCTAAAGCGATCAAAACCATCAATACAGTTTTTTTCATCTTTTTCTCCTGTAAAATTCAGAATTTTTTCAGCTGTATAATCAACTGTGCCTAATATCAGTCATGAATGTTAGAATTGTATTAATTGAATGTTAAAAACCGGTTCATTTTGCGGGAGGGATCTTCAGCATGGACAAAGAGCCTAAGTTTCAGCAATAATACTGTCTGATGAAAGAAAAATCTGTTAAGTCAGTCATTGCGTTTACTGGCGGGGGGTCTGCCGGCCACATTATTCCCGGACTAGCTGTAATAGATGCCTGCAAGGAAATCTGGAATGAATCAGTTGGTGAGAAATGCGTTATGAATCCGGACCTGACTTATTTCTGGATCTGTTCCAGAAAGAAAAGTGAACGTGCTCTTCTGGATGACTTGGGGATCCAGACATATACGATTCATGCCGGAAAGCTGCGAAGATATTTTTCACTGAAGAATGTAATTGATTTTTTTTCTGTTCTTGCAGGCACACTGGAAGCTTTATGGATAATGATTAAAAGGAAGCCGGCTCTTTTGTTTTCTAAGGGAGGATACGTTAGTCTCCCTCCGGTCCTGGCTGCAGGGATATGCCGTATACCTATTGTTATTCACGAATCTGACTATGACCCCGGGTTGACAACCAGGTTCTCAATGCGAATTGCCAGTGCCATACTGATTCCCTATAAAGCTTCAATGGCATGCTATCCGCGTAAATACCAATCAAAACTGGTTGTAACAGGTAATCCTGTCAGAAAAGAACTGCTGTTCGGCAGCAAAGAAAAAGGACTTGCCTATTGCGGAGTTAAAACAGAACTTCCCGTGGTCCTGGTGCTTGGGGGCAGTCTTGGTGCGATCGGGATAAACAAAATTTTTGAGGGCTGTCTGGAATCATTGACTGAGAAATACTTCGTTATTCACCAGACCGGGGAGCATTGGTCTACCGATTTCAGGCATGAAAACTATCGACAGTACAGTTATCTGGGAAAGCCCCTGGCCGATATTATTGCTATGTCCGATCTGGTTGTTTCCAGAGCAGGTGCCGGAGCAATTTCAGAACTGGCTCTTGTGGGAAAACCTATGATTCTGATACCCTTGAGTTCTGCTGTAAGCAGAGGAGATCAGATCAGGAATGCCGCCTATTTTGAGTATGAGGGGGCTGCTGTCGTTATAAAAGAAAAAATAATCACATCAGAAGGATTAAAAAATGCTATAATCGCATTGGCTGAAGATCCTGAGAAAAGAAAAACCCTGGGTGGGCATGCGGCTTCCCTTTCTGTGCCGGGAGCGGCGGCCGCAGCGGCAGGGATTCTGATTGCTAAAATAAGAGGAGAGTTTGTATGACTTTCGAAGTACTGGACATTATTGCCCTGATTGTACTGTTAGTTGCAGCTTTACGAGCCATGTTCAAAGGCTTTGTAAAGGAGTTTATGGCAAAAGCCGGCATTCTCATAGGTTTTTTAGGAGCCTTGATGTTCAGCTCTCTTCTGGCTGGGTATCTGGATGACCGGTTTGCTCTTGGCAATTGGAGTAACATAATTTCATTTATTCTTCTATTTGCAGCAGGATTTCTTCTGTCTCAGATTGCGGCAAGTACTGTCAGGTCGGTTCTCGAAGGTCTGCATCTTGCTTTTCTTGACAATATCCTCGGTTTTTTGCTTGGGCTGCTGGAGGGAGCGGTGCTTATCTCCTTTGCAGTATATATTTTGAGATTGCAGACAGTTCTCGATGTTGAAATGTTTCTGACGCAAAGCCGGGTTGTGGAATTTCTTGAACCGATTGCTCCCTATGGAATAGAATTGTTCGACAGTGCCGTGAAAGAGGAGAAGTTATAGGTGTTTCACGATATTTACGGACAGCTGGAAACAGTTTCACAGTTGCAGAAGTCTTTACGTGGAGAAAGCTTACCTGCAGCATTGCTGTTTCAGGGGCCGCGCTATGCAGGGCGTCTTTCGCTGGCAATGGAAACAGCAAGAATCAGATCCTGCGTCGGCTCTGGAGAATCAGATTGCCAATGCTCCAACTGCCGGATGTCTCAAGTTGGCGGTAATCCCTATACTGTCCTTATGCTTAGCCGAGACGTAATGCCGGAAATCCGGGCAGGGCTAGATCTTTTGCAGCGTGTCCCGAATTCTGATCATGTTAGATTTTTCATGCAGCAGGTCCGGAAATTGATTGGTAAGTACCAGTCCGAGCTCTTCGAAGATACATCCGCAAATGCTAAATTGCTTCTTAAAGCAGCTTTTGAAATTGATGAGAAGCTGGTCAATCTTGAATCTCAGCCTGTCAATAAAAAAACGGCTGTCCTGGCGGAGAAAATCTCCGGAGATTGTGAAAAACTGACTGGATCTGCAAAAAGTGGTAATATACCAGTTTCTCAAATCCGTAAAATAACGACATGGAGTTATTCAACACCAGAACATTCTGCCAAGACCATAATACTTGAAGGAATAGAAAAAATTTCGGATGCCTCAAAAAATGCTCTGTTAAAAACACTTGAGGAACCACCCAATAATACTCTGTTTATTATCATATCTGAACAGCCGGGCACTCTGCCGCTTACGATACTTTCACGGGTACGTAAGTATCAAATATCAGAAAGATCATGGCCTGATCAGGAAAGAGTAATCAGTTCAGTATTCGAGGATGATCCAGATAATTATGATTCAATAAAAACCTTTTTTATGGTTAAGTCTGGAATAGATTGCCGCTCGCTTCGCAGTGAAGCCGAATTGTATGTTACCTCGCTGCTTCAGCGAAAAGATATACCTTACAGTATCCTGCAAGGACTGTTGAGTAAGATAAGTAAAGAAAAACTGTATTCCGAGTTTATTACCGAAGCTATACAAGTCCTTGAGGAAGAAGTAGAAGCCCGGTTGATTCCGCCGTCGAAGGCTGCAGCCGTCATGCATGAGCTGCATTCTGCATATGCAAAAAACAGGTACTTCAACCAGAACCCGGCGCTTACACTCGAAGCACTCCACAATACAATAAGATATGGATTGATATGAGAAATTTTATTCAGAAAGCCGTTAGAAAAATTGAAAAACTCGATCGTGAGCAAATCCTGACTCTGATCAACCTCCTGACTGAGGATATTGAACTATTGGAAACCATACTTAATTCAATGGAAGATGGGGTTATTGTTACAGATATGGAATACCGTATCAGGGTTGTCAATAAAACAGCCCGCCGGCTGTTACGACTGCATCCGGGGGAATTGATAGAGAAGACAGTATGGGGAGTAATAACCGATCAGGAAACAGCAGAATTTATTGAAAAGCAGATAAAAAGGGATGACAGGATTGTGGAGGAGGAGTTTTACACCGATAAAGGCTCAGGAACAGCTGTTCTTTCCTTGAACACGGCTCCTTATGTAAAAAACAAAAAGATTGAGGGAACCTTACTGATATTGCGGGATGTTACAGAGAAAAAACAACGGGAAGCCCAATTCCGAAGAGCTGAGAATCTGGCATCCTTGACAACCCTGGCCGCCGGAGTAGCCCATGAAATTAAGAATCCGCTGGCTTCCATAGGAATTCATATACAACTGATGAAAAAGGAGCTGCAGGGAAGCGGGTGCATTGATAAAGAGAGCGGTGAAGAATATCTGGCTATTATTGATGAAGAAATTGAACGCCTGAACAGCATTGTTGTGGATTTTCTTTTTGCTGTCCGCCCAATGGACACACGGTTGAAAAGTGAGAATATCAACAAACTCTCCGAAGATATGCTGGAGTTTGTCAAGTATGAACTGGAAGAGCATAATGTAACAACAGAACTGCATCTTTCCCCCAATATCCCCAAGATAGAAATAGATCAGAAGTACATGAAGCAGGTTCTGCTTAATATTATTAAGAACGCCATAGCAGCCATGCCTGACGGTGGTGTTTTGTCAATAAGCACCTGCAGAAAGGATGACCGGGTTCTGATACAGGTTAAGGATACCGGTTTTGGCATATCAGAAGATAACATGACAAAAATTTTTGAACCCTATTTTACAACGAAAGATTTTGGATCTGGTCTCGGGCTCACTGTTGTGTATAAGATTATCAGGGAGCATGGCGGTGAAATAGCCCTTGATTCAAAAGAAGGTGAAGGCACCACATTCACCATTTCCCTTCCGCTTCCCCAAAGTGAGAGAAGTCTGCTGACCTGGGAGGAAAAAGGGGTGGGAGAACAAACATGAGTTTTACCATACTGATAGCCGATGATGAAAAGAATATCAGAACAGGATTGGCAAAATCTCTCAAAATGGAGGGATATCAGGTTGAACTTGCAGAGGACGGTATTCAGGCCTGGAATTTTATAAATTCAGGACACGCTGATCTGGTAATATCCGATCTGCGGATGCCGAGAATGTCAGGTGAGGATCTCCTGATCAAGATCACTTCTGCATATCCAACCATTCCTGTCATTATCCTTACCGGTCACGGCACTATAGAGTCAGCGGTGAATGCCATGCGGGACGGAGCTTTCGATTTCGTTACAAAACCCATAAATCTTGATCGGCTGAGTCTTCTTGTCAAGCGGGCTTTATCCAGCAGGAAACTGCAAATAGAGAATACGAACCTGCTGAATGAGCTGGAAATGCTCAAAAAAAAGCATAAATTTGACGGGGTAATTGGCAAAAGCCAGAAAATGCAGAAAGTTATGGAAATAATTGAGCAGGTAGCCCAGACAAAGGCATCTGTATTGATAACTGGCGAAAGCGGCGTAGGCAAAGAGCTCGTTGCAGATGCCGTGCATGACCTCTCAAATAGAAGCCGGGAAGCTTATGTTAAGGTTCATTGTGCAGCTTTGAGTGAATCCCTGCTCGAGAGTGAGCTGTTCGGCCACGAAAAAGGAGCCTTTACCGGTGCAGTAGCCCAAAAAAAAGGACGTTTTGAGCTGGCAGACAAGGGAACCATTTTTCTTGATGAGATTGGGGAGATCAATGCTCAGGTCCAGATAAAGATTCTCCGTGTTCTGCAGGAGAAGAAATTTGAGCGGGTAGGCGGGGAGAAAACCCTGCAGATTGATACAAGAGTTATCTCAGCAACAAATCGTGATCTTCAGGCTGAAATCCAGAAGGGTAATTTTAGAGAAGATCTTTATTACCGGCTTAATGTAGTAAATATCGAGGTTCCTCCCCTGAGAGAGCGAAAAGAGGATATACCGGTTCTTTCTGCCGCATTTCTTAAGGAATTTAATGATGAGAACGGAAAGTCGCTTGAAGGATTCAGTACCAAGGCTCGCCTTGTATTGAACAACTACAGCTGGCCGGGTAATATTCGGGAGTTGCGCAACTGCATAGAAAGTGCTGTAGTTCTCTCAAAGGGGTCAGTTATTGAGGTTGATGATTTACCCGTTCAAGTGGTATCCGGGGCAAAAGATGATCAAGTAAGCATCCAGCTGGGCGCATCCATGGAAATTGCCGAAAGAGAGTTCATTATTGCAACCCTCAATTTCTGCAAGGGAAATAAAACAAAAGCTGCCGAAGTTCTGGGGATCGGAAGAAAAACGCTGCACAGAAAAATACAGGAATACCAGATTGAATCATAATACTCGGCTGGAAGATATTTTTGGAAATGACGGTCTGCTGTCTCGGAATGTTGATTCTTTTGAAAATCGTGACAGTCAGCTGAGAATGGCAGAAATGGTGGCTTCAGCATTTTCTGAAGATCATTATTGTGCTGTGGAGGCTGGCACCGGTACCGGAAAATCTTTTGCTTATCTGGTTCCAGCTATGCTCTGGTGTTCGAATCCTGAACATACAGAAGCGACAGTGATCGTTGCCACCTCAACCATTAATCTTCAGCATCAGCTTGTAGATAAAGATCTGCCTTTTCTGAAAAAAGCCTTGAACCTGCCATTATCATATGAATTGCTGAAAGGCAGGTCAAACTACCTTTGCCTCCGTAAACTGTATGAAGAACTCAGAGAAGGACCGCTGCTTGATGCTGAAAGTGATGATTCAAACTTTTCTTCCGGATTGAAGTATCTCCTCGACTGGTCGGAACGAACCAGAACGGGCATGCTGTCTGAAATTGAGAAACCGATAGACCGCCGGCTTACAGCCAGGGTCTGTTCTGATGCCGATACCTGTATGAAAAACCGCTGTCCTTTTCGTGAGGGCTGCTTTGTTCTTCAGGCTCGTAAACGGGCGGCGGAAGCGAATATCGTCATAATAAATCATCATTTGCTTTTTGCTGACATCCTGATGCGTGAGTATGAAGGTATAGATGCAGATGAACAGGCAATACTTCCTCCCTATGACAGACTTATTATAGATGAGGCACATAATATTGAGAAAAATGCTACGAATTACTATACGGAAACTTTCGAAAGCCCCGCAGCAGCCCGCTATCTCAATGATCTCCATCACTTTAAATTTGGTATGCCGCGAGGTATCGTCGTTCGTCTTCTGCCCTTTATGGAAAGAGGAAGCACCCTGGATTCTTTTATTTCAGTCGGGGACAGGGTAAGAAAGGCCATCGATGAATTGGATATTCAATTATATAGACTGTCAGGATATGCTGGAGGCGGATCGATTCGCTTTTTATACGGCCCGACGGGGCTTCCAGCAGAGTTCCTGAGCCCGGTTGTTGAAGCTGCCCGCTTTCTATCGGTTGAATTGCTCCAGATGCAGAAGGAATGCGGCACACTGGCCGGATTATGCCGGGAGAATGAGGATTCGATGTCGCTGCTTCTGGAAATGCAGAGTATAGCTCGGCGTTTTGGAAAAGCTTCAGATATCCTGAATCGCTTTGGTGAAGTTGAGCAACTTGGTGATTCGATTTTCTGGCTCGAGCCAGTGTCATTCCCCGGCGGTAGATGGTCTGCCAGGATGCATATAACACCGGTAAGTGTATCTCATGAATTGTTTACGCATGTTTTTGCCGCAAATCGAACGGTTATTTGTACTTCAGCTACATTGTCTGCCGGCAGCGACTTCAGTTATTGGGAAAAGCAGGTAGGTTTGTTTGGACAGGATGATACTCGTTATTTCAAAGAAAGGTTTTCATCTCCATTTGATTTTACCAGCCAGATGCTGCTTGGAATTCCCTCGGATGCGCCAGCGCCTTCGGAGACCCTGCAATACAAAGCTTTTGTATGTGACTTCACCGGGAAGCTGATACTTTCATCTGACGGAGGTACGCTGGTATTATTTACTTCATACGCACTTTTACGTGAAGTAGGAGATTACCTTTCAGAAGTACTGAAAAATATGGACATTCGTATGTTCATGCAGGGAGAGATGGACCGTTCAAAACTGCTGTCTGAGTTTATTGCTGATGAAAAAAGCGTCCTGCTAGCTACTGAATCTTTCTGGGAAGGGGTTGATGCGCCAGGTAATACGTTACGTTCGGTTGTTATAACGAGAATTCCTTTCAGGGTTCCGACAGATCCTGTAGTTTCCGCGCGTTATGATGCTGTCAAAGAGCTGGGAGGCAATCCTTTTACGGAAATGGCACTGCCTGAGGCAGCCTTGAAGCTGAAGCAGGGGTTCGGCAGACTTCTGCGTCATAGAAATGACAGGGGCGGGGTGTTTATCCTGGATTCACGAATTTTGCATAAATACTATGGAAAAATTCTTTTAAAGAGCCTTCCAACCTCCAGACTGGAGGTAAGGGAGGCTGAGCGTCTGCTTGAATCATTTGAGAATTTTCTCTTTGCTGATATTCATGCAGCTCAGAGGCCATCCGGACATAAAAAAACCCTGCAGCCATGAAATAGTTCTTTCATTCTGTCAGGGTCTGTCTGGTTACAACAGCGCTTATAATTATTTATTCAGCCTTTCGATAATTACTCAACAACTGCAAGGATGTCAGCCATTCTGAGAAGCAGATGATCAGAACCATCAACTTTTACAGAAGTTCCTGCATATTTATCATACATGATCTTATCACCGACTTTAACGGTAATTACATCTTTGTCATCACCAATTGCAGCGACAGTTGCAATTTGAGTTTTTTCCTGAGCCGTCTGGGGAATAAAGATACCGCCGGCTGTCTTTTCTTCAACTTCCTCTACTTTTACCAGTACACGATCACCAAGTGGTTTGATCTTCATAAAATCCTCCTGAAACTGTTCATTTTAGTTTAATGTGAATACTTAGGTATTTTCATATTTCATCCAAAATATACGCATGTAGGGATCAATGGTCAAGTCAAATTTCATTTTTTATCACCCTGCTTTTTATCGGCAGATTGAGGCCTGGACTTGTAATAAAATACTTGCCGGCAGGAAACGAGTTTCGTATATTATGATTATAATGAAAGCATGCATTGAATTACTTGAAAAAGGTAAAAAAAATCTTTTCTCACGCAATGCACATGGGGCTATGCTGGATCTGAGCCAAGCCTTGGAACTGTGCGATTGCAGTCACAATAAGGAGTTAGGAGAAATTCTCTTTTATCTTGGAATAGCTTTCATGAAACTTGGACAGTCTGCATATGCAAAACGATGCTGGCTTAATGCTTTCAGTGTAAGAGAATCAGTCGGCAAGGGGGATAATGATCCTGAATGGCAGCTGTTTCTTGCTGTTCAGATGTCAAGATATCTTAAAAGAAAGCCTGGTTTTGTTTTTGACACTCTAGCCGAAGGTGATATGGTTCACGATCTTGTATTAATGACCTGGCAGGAAATATCGGAACTGCCAGAGCTTCGAACTCTCGGCACAGATGATCGAATTACCTACTATTTTTCACTCACCATAATATTTCCGGAATTGGGAAAAGATGTTACCGGGTCGAACCTGTCTGAAAAAAAAGGTGAAATTGTCTCATTCTTTTCAAAAAAACAATAAACTGTGTCAAAACTACTCGCAATATTAACTCCAGATTGCAAATGAGTAAATTTGACACAGTCTGTTTGGTGGTGTACAGCAGCAGCAGCCTATCCGTATGAGCCCCTATGTCCTTTCATTTTTTATAACTACATACCAATAAAAGAATTAGTAATATTTACTCTTTGTGTGTAATATTTGGCACAATTACTGCACTACAATGCTCAGGAGGCTTATAATGAAAAACAACAGCACCTATTCAGCGGATACTTCCTATTTCGAGGATAGCAATATACTTTCAATGTATTTGAAGGAAATCAATAGAATTCCCCTGCTGACGAGGGAGGAAGAAATATCAATAGCAACAAAAGCAGCACAAGGCGATGAACTTGCCAAAAAAAGACTTATTGAGGCGAATTTGCGTTTTGTAGTCAATGTTGCCAAAAAATACCAGAATCAGGGTTTACCGCTCATTGATCTTATAAATGAAGGTAATATTGGTCTGATTAATGCTATAGATAGATTTGACGTAGACAAAGGATATCATTTTATTTCTTATGCCGTATGGTGGATCAGGCAGGCTATTCTGAAGTCAATATGTGAAAAATCAAGAACAATCCGTCTTCCGCTTAATCGTGCAAATGAACTGATTCAAATACAGAAAGCCCAGAAAGAACTTACCTCAATGAATGGTGAAGATCCTGACTTACTTGAAATAGCCAAAATGACTCAGCTTGATGCCCATCATATAGCTGACCTGCTGAGCATTTCCCGGGATATGGTATCACTGGAGACACCGGTTTTTGCTGACAAGAACAATTCTCAGCTTGGTGATTTTATTGAAGATACTGATTACGTTTCTCCCGAAGAAAAAGCCATGGAGAATTCTCTAAAAGAAGATATCAATGCAGTTCTCAGTACCCTGAGTGTAAAGGAATTAGAAATTATTGAATACCGGTTCGGCCTGAACGGAAAACATGCTATGTCTCTTAAAGAAATTGGTGATATATATAACCTTACAAAAGAGAGAATACGGCAGATAGAGAAAAAAGCTCTTGAGCGGCTGAGACATCCATCTAGAAGCAAATACCTTGAAGCATACTCGGCGTAATCTTGTATAGTCGGCTTAATATGAGAGTCCATCATTCTATTATTGACATGATGGACTCTTTTTTTTACATTCATACAAGTGGTTAAGTAAAAATAACTCCCTTTTTACATAGTAAGGTTACATAGTAAAGAAAAAGAATTAAGTACAGAGAATTTTTTCTCAGAAACATTAGGAGGATTCTTAAAGATGACAGAAACACAGTATGTCTATTATTTCGGTAGTTCCGGTGCAGAAGGTAATGCCGGTATGAAAGAGCTGCTTGGCGGAAAAGGTGCCAATCTCGCAGAAATGACAAGTATCGGCTTACCTGTACCGCCCGGGTTTACCATCAGCACAGAAGCCTGTGCGTACTTTTCGGCAAACGGTGGAAAGTACCCTGAAGGAATGCGTGAACAGGTACTCGAAAACTTGAAGAAGCTGGAATCTGAAATGGGGGCAAAGCTTGGGGATTTTGATAACCCGCTTCTTGTCTCAGTACGCTCTGGGGCGGCAAGTTCCATGCCCGGAATGATGGACACTGTTTTGAATCTTGGTATGAGTCCGGACGCCGTTGAAGGTATGATTAAAAAAACCGGTAATGAACGGTTTGCGTGGGACAGTTACAGACGTTTTATGCAGATGTTCGGTGACGTCGTTATGGGCGTACCTCATCATGATTTCGAGGAAGCTCTTCAGGCAGTTAAGGACGAGGTAGGGAAGGAAGTTGATACCGATCTCACTGTGGAAGATTTAAAACGTGTTATTGAAAAATATCGTGAGGTTTATAAGGCCGCAACCGGCGAGCAGTTTCCCACAGACCCGCTGGAACAGCTTTTTAAGTCAATAGATGCCGTTTTCGGCTCCTGGGATAATGAACGGGCAAAGAAGTACCGTCAAATGAATGATATTCGCGGACTTCTTGGTACTGCGGTAAATGTTCAGTCCATGGTCTTCGGCAATATGGGTGATACATCAGGCACGGGAGTTGCCTTTACGCGTGACCCGTCAACCGGTGAAAACAAGTTTTACGGCGAGTATTTAATGAATGCTCAGGGGGAAGACGTTGTTGCCGGAATTCGTACTCCGCTGACGATAGATACCCTGAAAGAAAAAAATGAGAAAGTTTACAACCAGCTTGTGGAAATTCGGGGACTTCTTGAAAACCATTACAAAGATATGCAGGATCTGGAGTTTACCATTCAGGAAGGCAAGCTGTACATGCTGCAGACCAGAAATGGCAAGAGAACCGTATTCAGCTGGCTCAAAACTCAAGTGGAAATGGTTAAAGACGGGCTGATTGATATTGAAACGGCTGTAAGCAGGGTTCCTTCCAGTGAATTCGGCAAACTGTTTGCCCCAATTCTTGACCCCGAGGATATAGCGGCTAAGGGAATAACTCCGATCGCTTCGGGGCTGAATGCCAGCCCGGGAGGGGCTTCAGGTATCGCCGTTTTCAGTGCCCATGAGGCTGAAGAGCTGGCAGCTGAAGGAAAGGATGTAATTCTTGTACGTATAGAGACAAGTCCAGAAGATATCGGCGGTATGGCTGTCGCGAAAGGTGTTCTCACAGCACGCGGAGGCATGACGAGTCATGCGGCAGTAGTTGCTCGCGGTATGGGCTGCCCCTGCGTTTCAGGTGCAGGTGACCTTAAAATCAAGTATGCCGATAAAATGATGCAGGTTGGGGACAGCCTGATCAGGCAGGGAGATTATATTTCCATAGACGGATTTACCGGGCAGATTTACGGGACAGAACTTGCGGTTAAGCCTTCCGAGATTGTTCAGGTGCTGAACGGGCAGATGGATCCTGAAGAATCCAATCTTTTCCAGAATTATAACGACTTCATGGGATATGTTGATAAAATCCGCTCAATGAAAGTCAGAACAAATGCTGACACTCCCGCAGATACAGAGATGGCGGTAAAATTCGGTGCAGAGGGAATTGGACTTTGCCGTACAGAACATATGTTCTTTGAGGGCGCCCGTATCATCTCTATCAGAAAAATGATTTTGGCAAAAAACCTTGAAGAACGGGAAAAAGCACTTTTTGAGCTTCTGCCAATGCAGCGAAAGGATTTTGAAGCTATTTTCAAGGTTTTGGATGGACGTCCGGCGACAGTTCGGCTTCTTGATCCGCCCCTGCATGAGTTTCTTCCTCATGAGAAAGAAAATATTCAGGAAATGGCCGATCAGCTTTCAGTATCCTACGATGAGATTGTCTCAAAAGTAGAAGCTTTGCATGAATTCAACCCGATGCTGGGATTCCGCGGATGCCGCCTTGCGGTTATCTACCCGGAAATTCTGGTAATGCAGGTTCGAGCAATTATTGAAGCAGCGATGAATGTGGCAGATTCTGGAACTCCGGTTCTGCCGGAAATAATGATTCCGCTTGTAGGAAATGTAAAAGAACTTGAATATACAAAAAAATATGCGCTTGAAACCATAGAGCAGATTTTCTCCGAAAGAGGCAAACGGATCGAGTACAAAATAGGTACCATGATTGAAGTTCCCCGGGCGGCCTTAACTGCAGACGAAATAGCAGGACCTGCTGAATTTTTCAGTTTTGGAACCAATGACTTGACTCAGATGACCTGCGGGTTCAGCCGTGATGATTCTGCAAGTTTCTTAGGACCGTACGTGAATGATACTGACAAGCAGTTTTATGAATATGATCCCTTTGCTGTTCTTGATCAGAACGGCGTAGGAAAACTAGTGAAAATGGCTGTTGATCTTGGTCGGGAAAAACGGCCGGATATAAAGCTTGGTATTTGCGGCGAACACGGAGGAGATCCCAAGACAATAGCGTTCTGTGCAGATCTTGGCCTTGATTATGTAAGCTGCTCACCGTTCCGGGTTCCAATAGCACGTTTGGCAGCGGCTCAGGCAGAAATTGAAAAGAAGAAATAGTAGAAAAGTCACGAAGAAAACTTTTTGATTGCAAGAAGAGTCTTGAAAAAAACAAACCCGGACGTAATTGTCCGGGTTTTTTTAAAAGAAGAGCCAAAGGTGGGAATTGAACCCACGGCCTACGCTTTACGAGAGCGTTGCTCTACCCCTGAGCTACTTTGGCGACAATTTCCTAAAAAAATGTAGTAAAAAACGGATAAAAAAACAACCCCTTTTTTATTATCAGTCCAACGGTTTACGCATTTCTGCAATTATTACCCATCAAAAGTTGTCAGCTATTGACCAAATACTGATTTGGTTTTACTTTCATACCTA
>JAIPFR010000019.1 GCA_021736525.1 Spirochaetia bacterium | reverse complement strand
TATTGCTCGAATTGTTGGAGTCAGCATTCCAACAGTGACAAGCAATCTCAATCGTCTCATTCAGGAAGGAGTTATTGCAGAATCTCATACGATGGCTTCTACCGGAGGAAGAAAACCGCAGGCAGTCAAATTTGTTCCGGATTCTTTTTTTTCCTTTGGTGTGCAGATTTCTTCGGACCATTCAGACAACATATCCAAAGTACGGATAATTCTTGTAAATCTTGACAGCAAGATAGTTCATGAAGAGAGTTTTGATTATTCAAGTTTTACTACATTTGACCAAATTTTGAATTATGTGAAACTGCGGTTGGATCAAATAACTACTGATAATAGGATTTCCAGGGGAAAAGTGCTAGGTGTGGGATTTTCACTGCCGGGTACGGTTGACGAACAGAAAAAACTTTTAAAGTGGGCTCCCAATATAGATCCCAAGCTGGGGATGAAGGATTTCAGTTTCAAGCAGTTTGAAAAGCTGTTTCAAATTCCAATTCTTATAGAAAATGAGGCAAATGCCGCTGCCTATGCTGAATGCATGCGATCGGCAATTACCTCAACAAGCAAAAATCTCATTTATCTTGCTGTAAACCGGGGGATTAGTGCCGGCCTGATAGTAGAGAGGCGCATATTCAAAGGTGCAAATAAAATGGCAGGAGAACTGGGCCATATGGCTGTTTCCCACGACGGGAAACTGTGTACCTGTGGAAATTATGACTGCTGGGAACTGTATTCCGGCAGCGGCTCTATAATACGGTCGTATAATAAAATCAGTAGTAAAAGCGTTCAGAATTCACATCAATTTCTCTCTATTCTTGAGAGCAGGGATAAAATAGCTCTTTCTGTATGGAATGAATATCTCGATTATTTTGCTCAAGGATTGCGTAATATTATTCTGATGTTTGACCCGGGATCAATTGTTATTGGTGGAGAAATGAGCGTTTTCGGAGACTACCTCGTTAAGCCGCTGAACGAGAAAATATTTCAGAAAGAGAGTCTCTACCATGACTCAGTTTGTAATATTTATATTTCCGCCCTTAAAGATGATGCTTCTGTTTTAGGTGCAGCTTCTCTGTCTCTTCAAAAATTTTATTATGGTAAGAATCGAACTCTCTATTTAGATTCAGATTCTCGTTCGGTTCAATCAGTTTTTTTGAACGGATTGGAAATGTCAAACTCCCAAACAGGAGCTCCGGCCGAGCTCAATGCTTTGTTGATTGAAGACTGATCTTCTTTTTTGCACAAAGCTATGATGCACCCGCCCCCGCCGGCCCCCATCTGCTTTGCTCCTAGGGCACCAGCTGACCGGGCAACTGAACAGAGATGTTCCAACCGTCTGGTTGAGGTCCCCATCTGTTTTTCTTCTCGCTGCTGATCATTCATCAGCTGACCAAGTTTTGCAGCATTTCCGCTCAGAATGGCCGTACGGCCTTCTTCAACGATTGAGACGACCCTTCCAAGTGATTCCAGGATAAGCGGTTCTCCTTGTGAAATTCTTTTTTTAAGCCATATCTGCAGCTTGGTTGTGTCGTGCTTCTCCTCCGTATCAGCGACTAAAATCGGCAAATTGACTGTTTCCAACTGATGAGCTGCAGCATTCTCATTAGTTTCTATATACGTTATTCCTCCGTAGGCGATTGCGTATTGGTCTAATCGGCCGCATTCTACCCCTAGCGTACGGCTTTCTATAGTGTAGGCTGTCTCAGCGATTTCTGCTGTACTCATTCTCGTATCAGTTATTTGCAGGAGAGCCTTGATGACAGCAATACAAAGTGCTGTTGAGGATGAGAGTCCGGCACTTACTGGAATCTGCGAACTGATTTTTATGTCCAGACCCGTTTCTAATTTTGGAAGAAAATGTGATACAACAGCATGAATATACCGGAGAGGACCGACTAGCGGAACTGGACTGTCAAGGCTGAATTCTGTTCTTTCTTCCAAGTTGCTGCTGTATGTCGATATGGTTCTGTCTTTGCGGGTTTCGATCTGGCAAGTAAGGTAGGATGAGATTGAAGCTGCGATTGCTGGTTTGCCTAATAAATCAGTATTGTCCCCTAAAAGGCAGACTCTTCCAGAGCTGGCTGCTTCTACTGTCATAATGTAGTTCTCCTTGTGTGAAAATCAATATTTACTATATATTGGGGCCATTTACGTTATTTGTCAAGTAATTAAAAAGACTTTAAAAAGAGGATTGACAAAGCATTTTACGTAGTTTATCATACGGTTATGGTAAGAAAAAAGGTAGTTATAACAGGAGCAGGCGGGTTTGTTGGATCCAATGTTCTCAGTCTCGTATTGAACCGACACCACTGCATTGGTGTTGACCTCAATTCACCTGGACGTAATCTTCCCAGTGTGGATCAAAATGTGGATTGGTATTCCGCTGACATTACTGATCACAGGCAGATGCTGAAGCTGATAGATACAGTGCGACCTGATGTGATTGTTCATACTGCAGCAGCGGCTGATGTTGACTATTGTGAAAATAATAAGACCGCCGCCGCCGCAGTAAATACTGAATCAGTAAAATATCTGATAGATATGTGTACTCAGAGACAAATTCATATCATCTTTTTTTCGACCGATACCGTTTTTGATGGGAAGAAGGGATGGTATGGTGAGTATGATGCTCCGAATCCGGTGAATTATTATGCAGAAACAAAAATTGCAGCTGAGAATCTTGTTTGCGCATATCAGGGCCCATGGACGATTTTTCGTCTCTCGCTGGTATTTGGATTGACTCGTTTTGGAGGTGGAAACTCCTTTCTCAGTAGAATGCTTGATCAGCTTATGAATTCTCAGAAAGTTTACTTTCCCTCGCTGGAGGTGCGCACACCAGCTTATGTCAATATGATTGCCGGTTGTGTGGTGGAGTCTCTGGAGAGGCAAATTACAGGGCTGTACCACTTGGCCGGTAACAATAGTATGGGCAGGTTGGAAATGGCAAGAATTATTGCAAAGAATTTGGGGTTTGACCAGAATCTCGTAAGGGACAGTTCAGAGAAACCTGTTATTTCTGAAAGTGAAAAAGGGGAAACAATAACACGGGCAAATAGGCCTCTTGATGTATCGCTACGGAATGAGAAAGCGAAAGAGACTTTTTCAGTTCATTTTCCTGATTTTACGGAGGCTGTGAATGACATAAAAGGTTTGTTGTTCTCTAAGCACAGCAGTTTATAGGCTCATTAGAATAACATACGGCAAATAATGAAAATGACTGTTGAAAAAAATAGATTATATGGGGAAGTGCATGGAAGAGCAAAAGAACAAAGCTTTTAAGGGTATTGAAGAACTGCAGGTCAAGTTTGGTTCACAATATGGGAAAGAGGAGGAAAATGCTGTTCTTACCGTAATTAGAGAAGGGGCACCTACTTCCTCCGAGTGGTGTCTGACGTTTGAAGAGAATTTTGCTGAATATTGCGGGAGCAAATACGCGAAAACTGTCAGCAACGGTACCGCAGCTTTGTTTCTTTCTTTGGTTGCTTTGGGGGTCGGGCCTGGGGATATTGTAGTGACAACTCCGTTAACATGGATTGCTTCTGCATCTGTCGGTGTGACTTTGGGTGCCAAGGTTGTTTTTGCCGATATCGATCCGAATACCTACAACATGGATATGGGAAAGCTTGAACAGGTTATCCGCACCTGCGGCGGGGTAAAAGCAGTTATACCTGTTCATCTTTACGGACAGTGCTGTGATATGGACCAACTGATGTTTCTTTCAAGAAAGTATAACTTTGCTGTTGTTGAAGATGCCTGTCATGCACCGGGAGCTGAATACAGGGGGAAGAAGGCTGGAACCTTCGGATCCTTCGGCTGCTTCAGCTTTCATGAACAAAAAAATATATCAACTCTGGGAGAGGGCGGGATGGTTGTGACAGATGATCCGGAACTTTTTGAGAAGTTACGATTGTACCGGTCGCACTGCACAAGAGTTTATGGTAAGAGTACTAAATACTGTTCTTTCAATGAAGAACGACAGCCGGAGAATAAGCAGTTCTGGTTTCAGGATTTTGATGATTGCGGGTACAACTTTCGTATGGCTGATGTTCAAGCTGCCGTCGGGATAGAACAGTTGAAAAAGCTTGACAGCCATAATCAGAAGAGAATTGATATAGCCCGGGTTTTTGATATTGGACTTCAGAATATTCCAGGGGTGAGGCTTCCCTATGATTCAAAAATGGGTAAGCACATTTATCATCTTTACCCGATTCTTATAGATGAGGATGCATTTGGTGTTTCACGTGATGATTTGGTTTACGATCTTTATTACAACTACGGGATAAAAGTAGGAACGCATTATCGGGCAATTCATCTTTCTAAAGCATTCAGAAAGAGAGGGTTCACCAGCGGAATGTTTCCTGCTGCAGAATATGTAAGTGATCATATTGCTACCTTGCCTATCCATCCGCGTCTTACTCCAGAACTGATAGACTATCTCATTAAAGCTATTAGAGAGATCGGCGGGTGGGGGTAAACGAGCAGGCTTTGTTATGTGTTTTTTACTTCTAGTTATAGAAGTACTATTATTTTCGAAGCTTTTGAAGGAGGCTTGAATATGAAGAAGATTGTGGTTCTGTTTTCGGCATTACTGTTAGTTATGTCATTTGTTGGTGCTGCGGCTGCAGGTGAAGCAGAGAGTTCGACTGAGAAGAAGACTATTTCCTTGTGGGTAACTAGTTATATTCCCACGCAGGAAATGGAGAAGCCAAGAGATGAGTGGTATTTTACCCAGGCCATTGAGCGTTTTGAGGCCGAAAATCCGGATATAAAAGTAGATTGGTCGTATCAGGAATCTCAGCAGCAGGTGCCTAATAAATTCAAGGCAGCCTTTGCAGCAAAAGCTGAACCGGATATGGTTAATATTTGGACTGGAATGATGCTTCTGGACATAAAAGATATACTCATGCCATTAGATGACTATGTAACCGCTGAGGATCTGCAGGCAGTTAATGGTTGGAGTACTGTTCGTGATGACCTTGATCCAAACGGTGCAATTCTCGGTATTCCAATACTTGGTTCAGAATTGTGCGTGGTATACTATAATAAGAAGCTTGTGGAAAATGCTGGTATGGACTTTGAAGCTGATCCGCCGAAAACCGTTAATGAGTTTTTTACTGCCCTTGATAACCTGAAGCAAACGGGTGTTGTTCCCTGGGCGCATGATGAAGGTGCTTCGCCAAGAACTTTGATGTTTTTTACTGCATACTGGTGGGCACAGCAGAGCGGTTACCCCAGAATTGTCAGCAATGGTCTTGGCCAGACAAAATTCAGCGAAGATCAGGGGTTTAAGAACATGCTTGAGGCGTACAGACGTATGTTTGCGGAAGGATATATGAATCAGGATGTTCTAAGCGCGCGTAATACCAGAGAACGATTGGTTAATGATCAAGTAGCGATGGTTCCGGGTGGAAACTGGCAACTCTCTTATTATGACAGTATCAAGGATAATATTGGAGTTATCAAAGCACCTGATTTTACACAAAACGGATTATTTACCGACAGTATCCTTGGGGGACCAGGACAGGCTCTGGTGGTCTCAAAGAATTCTAAGTATCCTGCAGAAGCAGTTGCATTAGGAAGGTTTCTCAATTCTAAAGATGAAAACCTCATCCAAAACAAATTGAATCCGAGAATTCCTATAAATAACTATATTACAGTTGATGAATTAGGATATGCTGAAAATCCGATTCAAATGAAATTTCTTGATTGGGGATCTAATTATAATTTCTGGGTGGATAACTCAATTCAAAGTGAAGTCTATCTGGAAATGGAGCGGCTTTCAGCTCTCTATTTGACCGGTGGAATGTCTATGGATGAATACACAAAACGGTTGGATGATAAAGCAGCCGAAGTGAACAGGTAGTAACTGGTTTAGAACCCGGCCAAAGTCAGTCTGTACAAAAGCAGATCAGCGGTCGGGTTTCGTATCTGCCGAAAGCTTGACGGAGTTTGAGTTTTGCATAGCCAAAGGTTGTCTGGGTGGGAAGGAAAGGAAACATTTGTGAGCACAGAAGGTGAAATACGCAATGACTAAAATTTTCAGCAGCAAGTACAGAAAAAAAGATATTCGCGAAGGATTGTTCTCCATACTCCCGGCTATGGCAATTGTGCTGAGTGTGCGGGCTTATCCAGTTGTTGCAGCTTTTTTAAAAAGTTTCACTGATTGGGACGGTATGTTCAAAAATTCCTTTATCGGTTTCCGTAACTATTCTTATCTCCTCAGCAGCGGCGACTTCTGGGTGTTGATAAGAAACACAATGATTGTTCTTATTAACGTACCTCTGCAAATCTTCGTAGGTATTGCAGTAGCTGTACTGCTGTTCGAGAAATCTTTAGGATGGAAATTTTTCAGGGCTGTATATTATTTACCGCAGGTAATCTCGATGGTAGTGGTAGGATATTTGTTTGCAATTTTTTTTAGTTACTATGGCCCGATAAACGCGGTTTTGCGTATGGTTAATCTGGATAGAATGGCAATTGAATGGCTTGGCAGCGGCATAACAGCTCTTCCCATAATTATTCTCTGCCTGGTCTGGATAAATATTGGATGGCAGGGGATCATAATGCTGGGAGGTCTGTCGGCTATAGACAGCAGTCTTTTCGATGCAGCAAAGCTTGATGGGGTATCCTATTTTCAACGATTGGCGTATATCTACTTTCCCCTGCTGGTGCGAGTTATAGAATACTCTATGATAATTTCTATTGTCTGGTCGTTTACCGGATTATTTCCCATAATTTTTTCTATTACGTCAGGCGGTCCGGGTTATCAGACAACAACTATTGACTATATGATTTATTTAAAAGCCTTTGTGGTAGGCAACAGGTTGGGAGAGGCCTGCGCATTGGCAATGATTTTATTAGCTATTGTCATGATCCTTACCCGTCTGCAAATGTACATCTCCGACAAAAGGGATAATTGGAGATAACCATGAAACAGAAAAACAAGGGTCATAAATCGATAAAATTAAGCCAGATTTTCATTCTTGCCGCATTTATTATTCTGGCATTTACTTTTCTCTATCCGCTGTATTTTATGATGATAAATTCACTTAAAACACAGGCAGACTACATGGCAGGATTGTTTAATCTTCCCGAAGTATGGAATTTTCATAATTATAAAATTATTTTCACTCAATTTCAAATTCATCTATATATGAAGAACTCACTTATCATAACGTTTTTCAGCGTTGTTCTTCAGCTCACTGTTTCCGTTTTTGCCAGCTACGCCTTTGCAAAAATTCGTTTCCCCGGTTCAAGAATTGCGTTTCTTGTTCTGCTGGTGGTCATGTTTATACCAGGGCAGATTACTATGATTCCTCTGTATATTCTCTTTGCAAAACTTCGTTTGATTAACAGTTTTCTTGGGGTGGTTATTGCCTATGCAGCAGGAGTTCCCAGCGTAATTATGTTGATGACAGCAAATTTTCGATCAATACCTAATGAACTTATAGAAGCTGTTAATATTGATGGCGGAGGCTATTTCTATATTATAAAAAATGTAATTGTCCCTTTGGGAAAGCCGGCTATCGGGATTGCTTTGATTTTTCAAATAATCGGGGTGTATAACAACCTGTTTATTCCTTTGATACTGCTTAACAAACAAGAGATGAAGACGGTAATCGTAGCACTTACTAGTCTCGTTCAGACTCATTCCGGAAACCCTCCATTGCAGATGACAGGATTGGTGATCAGTTCTCTACCGCTGCTCATCTCCTATCTCTTTTTCCAGCGCTATATTGTTCAGGGACTTACCGTTGGTTCGATTAAATAAATGTCAGTAGTAATTATTTCCAGGTAATAGTCTGCTGCATTACGTACAGTTTCTCATAACTGAATCATCCAGGAGTTGAAAAATGAAAATAAGTATTATTGGGGCCGGCAGCGGCAGCTTTTCGTTAAAATTGGTCAAAGACATCTGTATCTCACCATTTTTGCCTGAAGTTGAAGTCTGCTTTATGGATATTGATGAAAGCAGATTGAACAATATTTTTCAACTTGGATCTCGCTATGCTGAAGAGGTGGGTAAACATATAGTGATTTCAAAAACTCTCAGCAGGGAGGAGGCTTTGGTAGGGGCCGATTATGTTATTCTTACGGCCTTGGTGGAGGACAATTCCCATCTGGTTGAGTGCTGGGATATAGCTTTCCGATTGGGGTATCGGTTTGGTGGAAGCCTCCATATCATGCATGATGAGGCATTCTGGGTCAATTTCTATCAACTTCAGCTGATGGAAGCTGTTATCAAAGACATGGAACGAATAACTCCTGATGCGTGGTTGATTCTCGTATCTAATCCAGTGCTGGCTGGAGTTACGTATATCTCACGGAAATACCCGTGGTTGAAAATGGTCGGTATGTGTCACGGTTTTAATGGAATTTATCGCGTAGCCGAAGTTCTAGAGCTTGATCCTGATGAGATAGAGTTCGAAATTCCTGGCGTAAACCATATGGTCTGGCTCAATAAATTTACCTACAAGGGGAAGGATGCTTTTCCGCTGCTTGATGCATGGCTGGAGGAGAAATCAGAAGATTATTTTGCTGAGTGCAGTTATTCAAACAAAATGGGTCCTAAAATGATGGATTTATATAGACGATACGGGGTTGTACCTATTGGTGATACTGGGCATCCCGGCGGAGGATCCTGGGGTTACTGGTATCACGCGTCTCCAACTTCAGAGAAGTTTTGGAATGAAGATCCTTATGCCTGGTTTATCGATAAGCATTTTGCAAATTCTCTTCGCCATATACGAGAAATTGCTGAAGCTGTTCGTGATATTGATAAAAGTCTCAGGAAAACCTTCTCTGACAATATTTCAGGAGAACCGATGATTCCACTCATTGAAGGGCTAAGTGGGAGCAAAACGCAAAAAGTGATCGTGAATATTTTAAATACAGGAAATTTTGTTGAAGGTGTTCCTTTGGATTTTGAAGTTGAAATTCCTGCGGTGGTAGATAGTAAGGGTATTCACGGCTGCCAAACCAAACCACTTCCCAAGCAGTTACAGCGCCAGATTCTTCGAGACAGAGTGCTTCCGGTTGAGACGGAATTGGAAGCTTATGATATGCACAGTAAAAAGAGACTGCTGGATCTGATTCTGATGGATCCTTGGACAACCTCAATCGAGCAGGCTGAAGAGCTTCTCGAGGCTATCCTGAACATTCCTTATCATGAATCTATGAAAAAGCATTATAACGATTGGTGAAGTACTGCTGATGGCGGCTCTTGCAAAAAGCAAGAGCGACGTTTTGGTTAAGCAATTAATGAATATCAGAGCAGGTCTGTATGATTCTTTGTGAAAGTCTGAACATAATACAAACACAAGAGGCTTTTAGCAGGATGTATTGGGCTGTGGATGCTTTTCGGGAAGAGCTGATAAAAAGAACACAAATACCGATCTGCAATGCAGTATTTCCTTTAGCTGAGGTTTCTCCAAGCTTATATATTCTCACCGAATATGAGTTGACTTGTGTCAGTTCAGATGTGATAGAACTACCTGCATCCATCCGCTGTAAGTTTGATATGGTTAAGAAGCTCGATAAGCCTGGCCGGGAAGGATTCAGACTTGTAGGTTCCGATTCTGTAGATTCTTCGTTAGTGTTAATTGGCAGGGATCAGCGGGGAATACTGTACGGTTTAGGACATTTGCTGCGAAAAATGTCGATTTTTCCTGATCGGATTATGCTGCCGGAAATTTCCGGGATTTCAGAAACTCCGGAAAAAAGCATAAGAGGGCACCAGCTCGGGTACAGACCAAAATCAAATACCTATGATCACTGGGAATTAACACAATTTAGACAGTACATACGGGAGCTGGCTTTTTTTGGTGCCAATGCAATTGAAATCCTTCCCCCGAGAACTGATGATGTTCCAAGGACAAAGGAAATGGTCAGTGATCCTCTCTTCATGATGGAGGAACTCAGTCGAGAGATATCTAATATGGGGTTGGATGTATGGGTATGGTATCCGAATTTGGACAGCAGCGTTATTAAGCATCCAGATGCCCTGGAAAGAGAATTGGAAGAGCGCCGAATCATATTCTCTCGACTTCCGAAAATTGATCATGTCATGATACCTTCGGGAGACCCTGGATCGATGGCAGCTGCTGATTTTTTTGTTTGGTGCAGTATGATTGCTGATTTGCTTCACCAATATCATCCTGAGGCGGGGGTATGGATCTCGCTGCAGGAATTCGAGACGGCAGATGAAAAGCTCAGACAGTTTTATCTAAAAGTAGCTGAAAATCCCGAGTGGTTGAGAGGTGTTGTCTATGGACCATGGGTCAAGGGTCCGTTGGAGGAACTGAGGAGGATCATTCCCCGGCAATATCAGATTAGGCGCTATCCTGATATTGGTCATACTATGGTATGTCAGTATCCGGTTCCAGACTGGGATCCTGTCTTTGCTGCAACGCTGGGTCGGGAAGTATTCAATCCCCGGCCGAGAGCGTATAAAGTTATTCATAATCGGCATGCTGATGGTTCTTCCGGTTCAATTACCTATTCCGAGGGGGTGAATGACGATATTAATAAATTTGTCTGGATGGACCAGGACTGGGAAAAGGGCCGAGATATACGGGAAACTCTCGAGGACTATGCTCGTTTTTTCATTGGATCTTATGCCGATAAGGATTTTACTGAGGGTATTCTTCGTCTGGAGAGTCATTGGAACGGTTCTGCGGCAGAAAAAGCGGAAGAAATAGGAGAAACCCTTCAGTTCTGGGAGAGGCTGGCCGACAGACTGGGACCTGATATTCTGATGAATTATCGTTTTGTAATGCCCTATCTCAGAGCTTGCTGTGATGATTACGTTGCCAAGCGCAGGATATGGGAATTGGCAGCGGAGATGAATGTTTGTTCACGTTTGGAGGATGCAGCGGCGGATAGTGTATCAAGTACGCTTGACTTTGCTGCAGCAGAGATAGCCCGAGGGCTGATGCATCCCTACCAAACCCGAATGAGAAATATACA
Source organism: Spirochaetia bacterium (assembly GCA_021736525.1). Classification (GTDB taxonomy): domain Bacteria; phylum Spirochaetota; class Spirochaetia; order JABMQR01; family JABMQR01; genus M55B182. The sequence continues at coordinate 5,527 of JAIPFR010000019.1, read as the reverse complement.
ATTCCTGTCGGACAGAGCGTATGATTTGATACGATGGCAAACAACCGTAACCCGACATGGCGGGCAGAATATAAATCGTGGTGCCTTTGTCGAGGGCCTCAATAAACCAGTTTCAAATCTTATGTTTCTTAAGAGAAATTTATTCAGCGGTACTGGTGATGAAACGCCGGAAGCATATTGTCAGCATATGAAAAAGATTCTACGGCGTATGTATCCTACTGTTACGGGTGTTTTTCTGCGTATGGATAACATCGGCAGCTGTTCATATTGTTTGTCAAAATCGGCAGTACCTGAGGATCCCGGTGGCAGTAGAGCTTCTTTTACGGCTGTAACGTTGAATCAGTTTAACCAGGCGTTACAGGAAACAGAGTCAATACCTGTATTTCCCATTATTGAGCAGACGTATCTGACCTCATTTTTCGGGTCTGCAATACGGATTTCTATTCCGTATCTTGTCAATGACAGGAGTTATGCCATTACCCTCTGCTATGTTCGCGATTTTAGACGAAGCTATGGATTGCGTTGTACAGCCGGAAATAATCTGATTCATGATTATGTAACCTTAGAACAACAAACTGGCATCTATGAGTTCTCAATCCCACCTGGATGTCTCAATTCTGCTGGAGAGCTGGAGTTATGCTGGGAAACAAAAGATCAGCCAGTGTATGGAGAAGGAATTGCTTGGCTGGAACTGCACGAAATTACTGATGATGCCGGAAAAAATATTACTTCAGGAGCAGAGTGAAAATGAATGTGATAAAGGATGGAATTTGGCCAACTATGCTGACCCCTTTTCGGGAGAACTACCAGATCGACTATGATGGGTTGGAGAGTCTCATTGAGTGGTACCATGAAAAACAGATAGACGGTTTGTTTGCAGTATGCCAGTCAAGTGAAATGTTCTTTCTTTCTCTACAGGAAAAAAAGGAACTTATGGCAGCTTGTACTGCAATCAATGGCGGGCGTGTTCCTATTGTGGCTGCAGGTACCACATCTGGAGAAAATGGAGCAATTTCTGAGGAAGTACAGATAATGGCAGAAGCCGGTGCCGATGCAGTGGTATTGCTTACAAACAGCTTCGCAAAAACTGAAGAATCAGAAGAATCGTGGAAAGAATCTTTAGGTGATCTGCTCACCATGCTGCCTGATACTGTACGCTTGGGTCTCTACGAATGTCCCTATCCCTATAAACGAGTATTGGAGCCTGAAACGCTTGCATGGTGTGCTGGAACCGGTCGTTTCGATTTCTACAAAGATACTTGCTGTGATATTGAGATTATACGCAAGAAATTGACGGCTGCAGCTGGAACAAATCTAAAACTGTACAATGCTAATAGTGCGACCCTGCTGGAATCGATCAGGGCAGGCTGCGCTGGCTACAGCGGAGTAATGGCTAATTTCCATCCGGATCTCTACTCTTTGCTTTATGAACGCTATCAATCTTCAGCAGCCGGTGGCGGCACTGAGCAGGGCGACGAACACTCCGAGCAGTTAGAGTTTCTGCAGAACTATCTTGGATTTGCTTCGTTGGCCGAACGGCAAGTCTATCCGACCAATGCCAAGTATTTTCTTTCTCTCGACGGCGTACAAATAGCACCTGTCAGTCGCAAAGATAAAGAAACGGGAGTATATCTTTCTTCCAGCCAGAAAGCCGAGATACAGCAGTTTTATGCCATGAATCAGAAAATAACTGAACTGGTTGGAACTGTTTAAAAAAAGATTGGGATAATGCGATGCGTAATAAAAAGCCAAATATATTATTCATAGTTTCGGACCAGCATAATCCTAAGATTGCTGGATTTGCTGGTAATTCGCATATAGAGACGCCAACTCTGGACAAATTGGCTGAAGAGGGTGTTTCATTCTCCCAGATGTATGCACAATGCCCGCTGTCAGTGCCCAGTCGTTCGTCCTTTCTTACCGGTAAATACTGTAAATCTCTCAATATCTACGATAATCAGGATATTCTCGATACTGATGAACCAACAATTGCCAAAACCTTTTCGGCTTCAGGGTATTCTACGTGTCTCATTGGTAAGGCTCATTTTAATGGTGATCAGTATCATGGCTATCAAGAGCGTCCTTATGGTGATCTATTTGGTCAAGGCCATCAGCCCGACCCCTGTCGCACTCCAGATAAAGGAGAGCACGGCTTAGGAGAAATTCCTTATCAGGCAGGGCCATCAGGGATTCCGGAATTGCTGACGCAAACAGAAATCTGCACCTATGAAGCAGTCAGGTGGCTTCAGGGTCATACCAGTCTCTATCCCGAACGGCCCTTTTTCTTGTCACTGCATTATGATAAACCGCATTTTCCACTCAATCCGCCCGAGGATCTTTACAAGAAATATAAGGCAAGAGTTACACTTCCTTCCGATTGGGAGGAGAACCATACAGAGGCAGTTTTCTCCAGTCTTGTTCCCTTTGTTCAGGAAAACTTTATTTCAGAAGGATTCTATCATGCATCAAAGGAGTCGCACCACAATGCCTTAGCTGCCTATTATGGGTGCATTGAGTGGGTGGATCGTTCTATAGGGAAGGTGTTGGAATGTCTTAATTACCTTAATCTGACTGAAGATACGATTATTGTGTATGCATCGGATCATGGGGAGCTGGCTGCAGCCCACGGGGCCTGGCAGAAAATGGTGTTCTATGAGGAGTCTGTCAGAGTTCCTTGTATTGTCAGTTGGAAGAGTGTTATTCCTTCCGGCAGGGTGGTTGACGGGTTGTGCGGACTTTTCGATCTGTATCCGACGCTTTGCTCTCTTGCCGGTATTCAGCCGCCTGATCATTGTGAGGGAGAGTCTTTGGATAAGGTTATCCTTGAGAATAGGAGAATTGCTGAGGATCGCATTATCTATTCTGAATCGGTGCTGCTGCATAAACCGCAATTTGCCGGCTGTATGCTCAGACAGGGGAAGTATAAGTATGTCTATTACCTTGACGGGACTGAGGAGCTGTACGATCTGCAAGAGGATCCGCAGGAGAAGAAAAATATTGCAGAGCAAAAAGGTCATCTTGCAAAGGGATTTAAACAGAGTATCATAGATTTCTGGCAGCCAGATATGCAGGAACAGCGTTATCACAGTAATCCAAAGTCTGTCAGAGAGAAGCATTTCTATCCCTATTCCAATCAGTATTGCCTCAATGGGAAGGTTGCCGATGCTAAGCCGTAACTCACTCAACAGGCCGATGATAATTCATATGGTTGGCAATGCACACCTTGATCCCGTTTGGTTATGGACAAAAAAAATTGGTATTACAGAAGTTTTGCTTACAACAAAAACTGTGTTGGAATTATTGCACGAATATCCCTCGTGTGTTTTTACCTGCAGTGATGCCTGGTTTTATGAAATGCTGGAAACCTATGAACCGAAATTGGTTGAAAAGATTGCGGATTTTACCCGAAGCGGGCAGTGGGAGCATGTGGGGGGATGGTATGTACAGCCTGATTGTAATTTTCCCACCCGGGAATCATTTTGCCAGCATATAGCTATTGGTCAGGCTTTGCTTTCCCGAATGTTTAATGTGAAGACTTCCGTAGGGTATAACATCGACAGTTTCGGTCATAGTGCAGCCCTTCCCTCAATCCTTTCTCACTATGGGTATAAATACTATGTCATGATGCGCCCGGGAGCGCATGAGAAAGCTATTTCATCACCACTGTTTCGCTGGCAATCTCCAACTGGAGAGGAGCTGCTTACCTGGAGAATAGTAACCCGGTATGAAACTGGTACTGTTGCTGCTCTGGTTGAAACTGTACATGATGTGATTGATCTTTATAGGACCTCCGGACTGGCAACAGGGCATGCGATGTGCTTTTATGGAGTAGGTGATCATGGCGGCGGTCCCTCCAGAGAGCAGATTGAATGGATACATACTCACCGGAATTATAGGGATGCAGAGCTGGTTTTTTCTTCACCAAATCAATTTTTCTCTGCAGTTGAACCTTTTCGCAGTCAGATTCCCATTGTTTCTGGTGAGCTGCAGTATCATGCGGTAGGCTGCTATTCACTTCAGAGAAATTTAAAAACTGCCATGAGGAAAGCTGAGATTCTGGCGGTGCGTCGTCAGGTGCAGAATTCTCTTGTCTGGAAGAAAATTCTTTTTAATCAGTTCCATGACATTTTAGCGGGTACTTCGATAAGGGATGCTTCAATATCTGCTTGGATTGATCTAGAACAGGTTGTAAGTCAAATTGAGGATGACGATATTGATAGGGGGATTCACATATTAACATTGCTGCCTGCCAGTAGGCATCAACGTATTATTGTCTGGAATCCTTCTGTAAACTCATTTTCAGGGGTTGTAGAACATGAACCATGGCTTCAATGGGAACAGTTTACTGGGGATCTGGTTGATGAATCCGGGTGCAAGGTTCTGTATCAGCTTGAAAAGCAGGCTTCATTAAGCGGCTGCAAGCGTAAGCTGGTCTGGTATACTACTGTACCGGCAAAAAAATGGCGAATATATCATCTTGTTCCCAATCAGGGGAAGAGGATCCCGGAATTATCAGCCGCATGCAAAAAGGAGCCAGTTCAGGAACCCGTTCAGGAGATTTCTCAGTATGTAACAGATGTATGGGAGATAGAGCCTGAACTGGAAAGCAATACCATTCGATTTTCCTTTTATGAGCGAAATATACGAACGAGCTGTAGTGTCTGTTTGGAGGTTTTTGATGATTCGAGGGATACGTGGGGCCACGGAGTTGATGCTTTTACAGGAAAAAGCAGGCATAGATTTGTTCTGGGACCAATGCAGCTGGTTGAAAAAGGAGAAGTGCGGGCAACAATGTTAATTCCCGTACAGCACGAATCAGGAAATGGGAGAATAGTTATCAGGCATTCTTTTGGTTCCGGGGAACTTTCTTTTTCCGGCAATTTGTACTGGCAAGGAAAGTTTCAGATTTTGAAGATGATTATTACACCAGATACGCCTATATTACATCGTTTTGACGGGATTTCTGAGGGAGTCGTCCGGAGGGAACAAGATTGTAAAGAGTATCCATTTCAGAATGGTACGTCCTTGAGCTTGACCGATGGCTCCAGGCTGACTGTGATAACACCTGATGTGTTTTCTCTGGATGGTGATAAGGATGCTGTACGCCTTACGATTTTGAGATCTCCCATCTTTTCTTGGCAAGACAAGAATTATATTCCTCATTCTGAGAATGCTTTGTATGATTTTATTGATCAAGGTGAGGTGGGTTTTTCTTTTCTTTTTGATTTTCGGAATCAGTTTTCTTCTGATATAAAAGAGTCAGCGTGGAATATGTTCGACAGGCCGGTGCTGTTTGACTGGACACGAGGTATGTGCTGATTCTTACGTTTGTACATGTTTTATTTGAGTCGGGAATGTTTCTGGTGTGTTTTCTCTTTTTCCCCACACGCTGGTCGCCCGGCAGGCTTCTATTTCACCGGAGTCGGTCTGCTGCATGATGACGTGCTTCCAGATCTGCTTGCTGGGGGCTTCTTGCCGGGCATCTGTACCTTGCTGGGATGATGAATAGACGGTAAGCTTGCTGTCG
>JAIPFR010000018.1 GCA_021736525.1 Spirochaetia bacterium | reverse complement strand
CTCCATCCGGATGATGTTGCCCGGAATCTGGATATCAGGCTGAAAGCCTGGACGGAGACTATGAGCAGATAATATGCTGACATCAATACGGGGCCGCGGTACTGGAAGTATTACTTTTTTTCTCTCTATTTTTGGAATCATGCTTCTGGTGCCGCTGTTTTTTGTTCCGGTTGGAGCGGTTTTGAGCCGTGCTTTCTTCAGTGATGGAGGGAGAGGGAGATTAACTTTTGCTGCTATAGGGAGCCTGCTTACATCCTCTTATATCTGGCGAATAATCTCATTTACACTGCTGCAGGCTTTGTTCAGTACAGCCGCCGCACTCCTTATTGGACTGCCGGGTGCCTTTCTGCTTTCTCACTACCGTTTCCGCGGCCGCTTTATTATCAGGGCAGTCAGTTCCATTCCTTTCGTACTTCCCTCAATAATTGTGGTTCTGGGATTTGTGGTTTTTTTTGGCAATAACGGGTATTTGAACACCCTGCTGATGCAGCTCTTCCGACTTGATAAACCTCCGCTGCGAATCCTGTATACCTTCAAGGCAATCATTCTTGCCCATGGTTTTTATAACTTTCCTATTGTTCTTAGTATTGTTGCCGGATATTGGGAACAGGTGAATGATAATACTGAATTGGCGGCCTATTCTCTGGGCTCAAATCGCATAAGAACATTTCTTTCCGTAACTCTGCCGAAAATATATCCTGCAATATTTTCTTCAGCTGCTCTGGTTTTTCTTTTTTGCTTTACCAGTTTCGCTATAATTCTGGTTCTTGGCGGAGGGCCGCAGTTTACGACCATTGAAGTCGAAATTTTTCGACAAGCAAGGGTATCGCTCGATATGCAGTCCGCTGCCGGTCTGGCAATAATCTCTGTAGCCGTCAGCTCTGTAATACTTCTTTTATACATTCTTTTCCAAAGCCGCATGAGAAGCGGAACGGCAGGTTTTCGCCTATCAATTCCTGCCGCTTCGGAAATAAACTCGACTCCCGCTGGAGCAGCCCGATTAGCGATTATTCTCTATATAATCGGCATTATCGTGTTAGCAGCGGCTCCTATTGCTTCAGTCGTTCTCAGATCTTTTCAGGCTCAGCCGACAAGAGGTGCTGAAGCCGTCTTTTCGCTGAAGTGGTACCGTCAGCTTTTTGCTGCCGAGTACGGAACAATATCACTCACTGCAGAAGCGTTTAAAAACAGTTTTATTATTGCAGTAAGCGCTGTTTCCATCGCAATTCCTGCGGCAGTCGGTCTCTCCTACATTACTAAGGATGTATTTCCCCGAAAACCTTTCATTCCGGAACTGCTGTTTATGATGCCGCTGGCAGTCTCCTCAATAATTCTTGGGCTGGGCTATTTTTTCCTTTCATCTTTTGCAGACCGATTGCCTATTGATCGCCTGCTCATGGTAGGTGCCCATGCAATAATAACCCTGCCATTTATTCTCCGGTCCGTCCTGCCGGCACTGCAAAACATGCGGCCATCCTACACTGCCGCGTCTCTCTCTCTGGGAGCCGGACCGGTAAGAACTTTTTTTTCCATAGAATTACCGATGCTGAAAAATGCTGTAATATCCGGCGCTGTTTTTGCTGTCGCAATATCCTTAGGAGAAATAAATGCAACGCTGATGCTTGCCGCTGAACAGACAATAACTATTCCCTTGCTGCTTTACCGATTGATTGGTTCTTATAATTTTTATGCTGCCTGTGCTGTAGGGACATTGCTGATTCTCTTATGTACGGGGTTGTTTTCACTTTTTGAATATCTTCGGGACAAATTATGAAACATGCCGAAACTGACGGACTCGAAGTCCGCAATATTAAAAAACTTTATCCGGAATTCATGCTTGATGTAAGCTTCAAGGTCAATCCCGGAGAATTCGTTACCCTGGTCGGCCCATCAGGCTGCGGAAAAACCACTACGCTGTCCCTGATAGCCGGTCTGCTTGAGTCAGACGAAGGTACAATCCTGCTGAACGGTTCTGACCAGCAATCCGTACCCGTCTGGAAACGTTCCATCGGCATAGTTTTTCAAGATTATGCTCTCTTTCCCAATATGAATATCTCAAAGAATATCGGCTATGGCTTGCGGGCAAGAAAAATTGATAAGAGAATTATCCATAGGCGGACAAGAGAGCTTTTAAAATTAGTCAATCTCTCCAATTATGTTGGTCGAAGTGTATCAGAGCTTTCAGGCGGTGAAAAACAGCGTATCGCACTGGCACGGGCTCTTGCTCCGGAACCTGAACTGCTGCTCCTCGATGAACCGCTTTCCGCACTGGATGCCCAGCTGCGAAAGAGTCTCAGGAAGGAGATTCGTACAATACAGAAAAAACTTTCGGTAACAACTCTCTATGTAACACATGATCAGGAAGAGGCTCTCTCTCTCAGTGACAGAATCATAATTATGAATAACGGCAGAATAGAGCAGATTGGCACGCCGCAGGAAGTTTACACCACTCCTGCTTCTAAATTTGCCGCAGAATTCTTTGGAAGAGCAACGCTTCTGCCGGTAAATGCTGTATCGCAAGATGATCAGAGCTGCAGAGTAAATTTACCTGATATCAAACTGCAGACACAATTTTTCTGCAGACCTTGGACACTGAAGCAAACTATGTTCCCAGCTTCCTCATGCGTGAAGCATGGGCTGCTCTTTTTCCGCCCGGAAGATACGGCCATTATTGATGCGGAGAGTATTATGGGAGAAACGACTCCGGGATACAATACCTTTCATGGAGCGAAGGTTACTGGTTATGAATACTCCGGTTCAGGCTATTATATTGATGCTCTCTGGCACGACTGCCGGCTTTCAGTTTTCAGCAGGTCCTTTTTATCCGAAGGTTCTAATATAGCGATTTTAGTCCCTGCCGCTGCCTGCTGTTTCATTCCGGAAAGCCAGGAGTAATTTTTTTTTCTTTAAAATTTTTTCTTGCTAGCGGAAACGCTTAGGTAGTATATTACTAGAAATGCAGAAAAGTCATCTTTTAAAATTTGTCCTAGTTTTTTTCCTGATATTATTTTCCCCGGCAGTTCAGTACGTTTCAGCCCTCTCATTTTCTCACAATTTCGGACCTCTTATCTACACATTCATTAACCCGGAGGCTGACAGCAGCGGCAGTACCGGCACACTGTCAGTACAGCAGGGAATGGCTTCATCCCTTGAGCTTTCGGCAGGAGTCCCTTTCACCTCTGACTTAGTAGACTTTGTGGCGGGCGGAGGATATCTTTTCACCTCCGGCACCCGGATTACCATCCTGGAATTTGTCAAAGGATTTCAGTCACTTTATCTGAATGCCGGATTGCGGATAAAGCTCAATGAAGATACCTACCTGAGCGGACTGGTTTTTTTTAACAATTCCATCTATGAAAACACCAAGACGAGTTTTGCTCACATATCTGCTATGCTGCGGCCTGAGTTCAAGCTTCTCGTTTCTGACAACCAGGTTTCATCACAGGTGCTGTATCTTATAACCCCGGTCTACTACGACTTTCGAAAGGATGCTGAACCAGCTTTGGGCTTCAGCGTAGGATTAGCTGTTGAGATTTTTCGGCAGAAGGGAGATGCCCTATGATAAAAGCTCTCAAAGTATTTATTTACGGTCTCTCAATAGTTTTTATGCTATCCTATTCGGCCTCCTGCTTCTTGATAACCCCGTCGCCGGAATATACCGGTACCAAACGGGCTCTGGTGTACGGGGTGGCGGATTATACATTGATTAACGATCTCACATATACTTACCACGATGCATACGATATGTCAGTTTTTTTATCTCTACACGGGTTTGATGTTACAGTAAAATATAACAATGAAGTAACGAAAAATTCCATAATGGCAGAGCTGGAAACGGTCCGCTTAGCAGCGGGTCCTGATGATATACTGGTTTTCCACTTCTCCGGTCATGGGGACGGATATTTTAGAAATGACGACAGTACTTTGGACAATCCTTTTATCTTACCCCCTGAAGAATTTCAGGGGCAAGCATCAATTATACCTGATATTACGGCAGAAGATTCAGGGCAAGTTATTTACGAGACGGAACTGCTTGACATGCTGGCAGAAATTCCCGGCAAAAAACTGGTAATTCTTGATATTTGCCATGCCGGCGGCTTTGTTCCGGACGATGGAATAACCGTTGACAGACTTCCCGGGGATTACGAATACACAGGGGATGATTCTGCAGTATTCAAGACATGGGATAAGTATTTCTCCTACACGGGAGAATCCGTATATCCAGACATTTGGGTCATTGCCAGTGCTGGAGCAAATGAACTGGCCTACGAAAGTGGTATGGTAGAGAATGGTTTTTTTACCTATCACTTACTGGAAGGTCTGGGTTTTAATCATGATGAGTCAAGTATAGATAAAAGCATTCCAGCCGATGCAAATGGAGATGGACTCGTAACGGTGTCTGAGCTGTATGCGGAGGTTTTTTCCAGGTTCGAAACTCATTACAACAAAGACAGTAGTTTAACAAGAGTTGGATACGACCCCTACTATTCCCATCTGTCAGGAGGCTCAAGGGACCTGATACTTCTACATACTAATTGAACTATTTTTTTTGAGGCTCTTGCAAAAAGCAAGAGCGACGTTTTGATTAGAAGTTTGCGTAAAACTTATGAATTCGAGATTTCACCGTTTTTCAGAGCATCAATTTCGTCCCGCAGGAGGGCAGCCTGCTCAAATTCCAGTTTTTTTGCATGTTCAAGCATCTGCTTTTCCAAGGCTTTAATCAGTTTTTTTCTGTCTGAGGGAATCAGCAGGTTATATCCGCTTTTAAGCACCTCAATATCCTGTTCCTGGATCTCCTTTACCTCAACTTTTTTGCGGACCAAAATATCCTGAATTGCCTTCCGGATGGAGACGGGCGTTATATCATGCTCAATATTGTAGGCGTCCTGAATTGAGCGCCTTCGATTTGTCTCTTCAATCGCTTCTTTCATGGCATCTGACATGCGGTCAGCATACATGATAACCTCACCGTTCAAGTGCCGGGCAGCCCGGCCGATAGTCTGAATCAACGATGTTGCCGAGCGGAGAAAGCCTATCTTGTCTGCATCCAGAATGGCAACAAGTGATACTTCGGGAAGATCGAGACCTTCGCGAAGCAGATTGATGCCGACCAGGACGTCAAAACTCCCGGTACGCAGCTCTTTCAGAATCTCGACCCGCTCAATGGTTTCTACTTCCGAGTGAAGATAACGAACCTTCACCCCCAATGTGGACAGATAATCGGTCAGATCCTCAGCCATTCTCTTGGTAAGGGTCGTAACTAATATTCGCTCGTGAATGCCGACCCGTGCCATGATTTCACTGTAGAGATCCTCTATCTGGCCGGTCGTCGGTTTAACCGTAATTTTCGGGTCCAGAAGCCCCGTAGGTCGAATTACCTGCTCAACGGTCCGCTTGGAATCAAGCGCTTCTTTTTTACCTGGTGTAGCTGAAACATAAATTACTTTATCGATTATTTCCTGAAATTCAGCAAAAAAAAGCGGACGGTTATCCAAGGCTGACGGCAGCCGGAAACCAAAATTTACCAGATTTTTCTTTCTGGAACGATCACCTTCGTACATTCCGCCTATCTGGGGCAGCGTCACGTGAGATTCATCAATAAAAGTGAGAAAGTGTTCCGGAAAATAATCCAGCAGAACCGCAGGCCGTTCTCCTTCCCTGCGGCTGCTTAACGGACGGGAATAATTTTCTATTCCTGAACAGTATCCCATTTCCTGCAGCATTTCTAAATCGTACTCAGTCCTGGTTTTAATCCTTTCCGCCTCCAGCAGTTTGCCTTCTATCGTAAAGCGTTCGTACTGCTCCTCCATTTCACTGCGAATGACATCAATTGCCCTTCTTACCTGCTCTTCCGGGATGACAAAATGTTTTGCCGGATAAATAATCACCTCATCGAGCTCTTCCACAACGCTGCCGGTGAGCGGATCAAAACGGGCAATTCTCTCTATTTCATCCCAAGCGATAGAAATACGAAAAGCTTCTTTCATATAGGCGGGAAAAATCTCGATACTGTCGCCGCGAACCCTGAACTTTCCACGCTGAAGAACGGCGTCATTCCGCTCATATTGGATTCTGACCAGGTCTTTAAAAACCACGTTATGGTCAAAAAGCGTGCCGCATTCAAATATAAGACGCATTTCGTTAAAAGCTGCCGGATTGCCCAGACCATATATGCAGGAAACCGTAGCCACAACAATTACATCCTGCCGTTCCATAAGAGCAGAAGTTGCAGAAAGCCGTAACCGCTCAATCTCCTCATTTATTGACGAATCTTTTTCAATATAGAGATCTTTAGACGGGACATACGCTTCAGGCTGGTAGTAATCGTAATATGAGACAAAATACTCCACGGCATTATCGGGAAAATAGGATTGAAACTCCCGATAAAGCTGGGCTGCAAGCGTTTTGTTGTGGGAAAGTACCAGGGTGGGCAGCTGAACCTCTTCTATGATTTTTGCCATAGTGAAAGTCTTGCCCGAACCGGTAACACCCTTGAGAGTCTGAATGTCAAAATCATCCTTCAGAATACCATCGGAGAGCATCCGGATAGCATTTCCCTGATCGCCGGCGGGAGCATAATCTGAAATGACAGAAAATCTTTTCATCTGCCTAATCCCACTGATACTGGACGGGTCTCGGTGTCAGTTCAATAGGCAGAGTAATACGTGAACCACTGCGAATAAGAACCACATCAACTATATCACCAGGTTTGTTATCTTCCAAAGCACTGAAGAGATCGGCAAAATCATCCACTTTTACTCCGTCAGCTCCCACTATAATATCCCCGCCTAAGTTTATAATTGCCGTACCATACCTCACCTTCTCGTCTCCGCCTTTGATTCCTGCCTTTTCCGCCTTGCCGCCGGGTTCGAGACGTGATACCAGAATTCCAGATTCAACCGGCAAGCCGGCATATTCCGCAATCCGGTCATCCAGCTGAACCGGAAAAATATCGATCCATCCTCTCACAACACGGCCATTCTCAATCAGCTCTGGAATGACTCGCTTAACGGTATCAATGGGAACAGCAAAACCGATACCGACTGAAGCACCGGTGGTTGAGTAGATCGATGAATTTATCCCGATCAGCAGTCCCCTGGAATCCAGGAGCGGACCTCCGGAATTTCCCGGATTGATGGAAGCATCGGTCTGAATCATATCGAGAATTATCACATCTTTCTCTGTCCGCAGCGGCCTTCCCAAGCCTGATACAATTCCGGTAGTCAGGGTACGGTCGTAACCGAACGGGTTTCCTATTGCAAGAACTTTCTGTCCGACTTTCAATTCTGAAGATGACCCGAAAACAAAAGGAGTAAATTCGATTTCTGTTTCCAACTCAACTTTTATAATGGCAAGATCGTTCTCTCGATCTTTGCCGATTACTTTCCCGGTATAGCTGGTTCCGTCATAAAGACTGACCAGTACTTCATCCACCCCTTCTATGACATGAAAATTTGTCAGAATATGTCCATTTCTGTCGATAATTATTCCAGATCCGGTTCCGGATTCCGGAACGGCTCCAAGCACAGCATTATACTGATACAATCGCGTAGATATATTGACAACCGCCCGATTATACTTTTCATATATTTCTATGTTCTGCAGCTCAGTGGAATCGTACAGGGCTCCAGAATCGTACCCCAGAACCGGAAGCAGCCCGGAAACGCCTTCTTCACTGAAATTTTCCAGCGCACTGACTATTTCTATCAGACCTTCTTCTCCCTTTTCCTTAATAACCAGCTCCATAGCTTCCCGAACCACCTTTTCTGCTCTTTTGAGCTTGATCTGCCTGGTCCATGAGGTTATGCCGTATGCTATCGCTGCCACTACCGACAGCACGATTAAAAGGGCAATTATTCTTGCTATTGTTTTCGTACGCCTGGTAGGTTTCTTACTCTCAGGATCGTTCATGAACTTCCTCATCAAAAAGAACTTATCAGCATGCAGCTCTGAACTGTCAACTTAATCCATAGCAGTATACACCATTACCGGTTCTTTGAAAATGATTGACTTTTCGACAGAAATCAGACAAAAAATCTGGAACATTTATCTAAATGGTATCTGGATTAAGCTTTCGCTTCCATCTGCCGGTTCTGTAAAGTGCGTAATTGGCGGCTGCAACAACAACATTCGATACAAACATTGCCCACCATATTCCTTCCGGACCAATTCCGGCAAACTGCGTAAGGTATAAGGCCATCGGTACCCGGACTCCCCAGAGTCTGATTATATTGAGGATCATAATCGGCTTGGTATCCCCTCCCCCCTGGAAAGCTCCATTGACCACGGTAAAAAGGCAGAAAAATACAACCGACATCGAGACAACACGGAAAAGCTGGGTTCCGTAGGCAATAACTTCGGGATCATCAATGAAAAATCTTGTTACCGAATTACCGTAAAAGAAGGTCAGCAGCATACCAGCTGTGACGAAAATGAAAATTGAAGCTGCCCCGTATTTTACTGCCTGCTCGGCTGTTTTTTCGTCTTTCCTCCCGAGACTCTGTCCGACAATAACTGAAGTTGCCTGACTGATGCCCTGAGCAGGCATATTGAATAAGCCGATAATTCTGTTGCCAATGCCGAAGGCTGCTATTACCGAAGCCCCGAAGGTATTGACCACTCCCTGAAGAACGGAAAAGCCCAAGGCCGATATACCGCCCCCTATCGCGGAAGGAAGCCCGATCTTCATGATCAGACCCCAGGCATGCCTGTCAGGGAATAGATAATTAACCCTGATTTTAATACCCTTTTTCCCTGAAAAAAGAATATAGATAGCGAGAACCATGTTTACTGCCCGTGATATTACCGTCGCATAGGCTGCACCGGCTACCCCCAGTGCGGGAAACGGTCCAATTCCAAAGATAAGCAGCGGGTCAAGTGCGATGTTCAGCACTACGGTGATGATCTGTAAAACAAGAGGCGTCATGGAATCGCCTATACCCTGCAGGGTTGCTCTGAGGACGAAAGACATGAACATGAACGGCATGCCGAGAAATATGATTTTAAGATAAATAGTTACAGTTTCAAAGATATCATCAGGAACCTGCATAGCTCTTAGTATGTACGGAGTACCATACAGACCTGCAGCCATAATCAGCAAAGAGGTCAGAGAAAGGATAACAAAGGTCTGGCTTACATAGAAATCGACTCGGTCATTATCGCCTTTCCCTTTCGCCTGTGATATGAGGGTTGTCCCGGCCATTGAAAAACCGCTGCCGAATATAATCATAAAAAAAACTATGCTGAAGCTGACCGACGGAGCTGACAGAGCTTCAGGACCTAGTTTGCCGAGAAAATAGGAGTCGGCAAGATTATAGAGAGTCTGGAGCAGATTCGAACCCATTATCGGCAGGGCAAGAACAAGCAGTCTTCGATATAAGTGTTTGTTATTTAGAGATATCAGATGGTTTATCCCTCAATTATAATTTTATGATAAAAATCGGTTCTACATCTCACTAATGAAATGTTTGCTCAGCACGCAGCAAAAGAGTACAGGCAATCTGTTAATCCTACACCAAATAGACGAACAGAACAAGAAGTGAGTAATTTTTGTTTGCTCGCCATTTTAATTCAGTAGTACAAGAAACTAAGATATGCTACTATAGCTTTTCAATGCACTGCAGATCTGCGGTGTAAAATCAGGCGGAGTGATATATGGTAAACCCGGCAAATTCAAGTGAGAAACCGAAAAATTTTATTGAGCGAATAATTGAAAACGATATTGCTTCGGGAAACACTCCTTCAGGGGTAATTACCCGTTTCCCTCCTGAGCCGAACGGGTATCTACATATAGGCCATGCCAAATCCATCACCCTGAACTTCACTCTGGCTGAAAAATACAACGGTACCTGCCATTTGCGGTTTGATGACACCAATCCCGCCAAGGAAGAATTGGAATATATAGAATCAATAAAACGGGATATTTCCTGGCTAGGGTTTTCCTGGCAGCCGCATGAATACTACGCCTCAGATTATTTCGGTCTGATTTACGACATTGCTGAAAAACTTATTATCGAAGGGAAGGCTTATGTAGATAGTCTTTCGGCTGAGGAAATACGTCATTATCGGGGAACCTTAAAGGAACCAGGCAGAGAAAGCCCGGATCGTGATCGGTCTGTTGACGAAAATCTCAGATTGTTCCGGGAGATGCGGGACGGCAAACATCATGACGGCACCTATGTCCTCAGAGCTAAAATCGACATGAAATCACCGAATCTCAATATGCGCGACCCCACGTTGTTCAGAATAAAAAAAATTGATCACCATAGGACAGGCGCCACATGGAGCATCTATCCCATGTATGATTTCACACATCCCCTCTCGGATGCTGTTGAGCATGTTACCCATTCAATATGCACGCTCGAGTTTGAAGACCACCGGCCGCTCTATGATTGGGTTGTAGAAAATTCCGGTCTGGAGTCGGTTCCGCATCAGTACGAATTCTCTCGTCTCAATCTCAATTATACCGTAATGAGCAAACGGCTTCTGCTTCAACTAGTTAAAGATGGTCATGTTGCCGGTTGGGACGATCCTCGCATGCCGACTCTTTCCGGTATGCGGCGCCGCGGATACTCCCCCGAGGCGATAAGGAATTTTGTTGAACTGACCGGTGTTGCCAAAACCGTCGGAACTGTCGATCATGCCCTTCTTGATCACTGTCTCCGTGAAGATCTCAATCTTCGGGCTAAACGTCTGATGGCGGTCCTCGATCCGGTAACCGTAATTATCGACAACTATCCGGACGATACGGTGGAATGGTTTGATGCGGAAAACAATCCCGAAGACAGTTCCGCGGGCACCAGAAAGATCCCTTTTTCCAGAGAGATCCTGATAGAACGTGAAGACTTTATGGAAGATCCTCCCAAAAAATACTTCAGACTGGCGCCGGGCCGGGAAATCCGACTCAAGCATGCCTACTACATAACCTGTACCCATATTGTCAAGCACAATAATCAGATTTTAGAAATTCACTGCACCTATGATCCTGAATCCCGGGGCGGCTCATCTCCTGACGAAAGGAAAGTTCGGGGAACCAGCCACTGGGTAAGTGCAAAACATGCCGTTGATTGTGAAATACGGCTCTATGACCGGTTGTTTTCAGCAGAAGTTCCCGGGGAGAAAACCGGAAACTTTCTAGATGACATCAATCCCGATTCCATAAAGGTCATAGCAGGGTGCAAAGCCGAGAATTCCATTATATCAGTTCAGCCGGGAGAATACCTGCAGTTTATGCGAACCGGATATTTCTGTCTCGATGCCGTTGATTCGACCCCTGAGCTTCCAGTATTCAATCGCACGCTTCCGCTGCGTGATTCTTGGGAAAAACTGAAAAAAAAGATGGGTATTTCTTGAATTGTCAGGTTTTGAGAATCCAGCATTTATGGGGAACTCGTTTTCGGGAAAAGCCGTGAGGAATGGTTTCGCGAGTTATTTCGGATATCTGATACTCTTTAAGCATATTCTTGTTCATCGAAAAGGTTGAAAGATTGGTCGAAAAAACAACAGCTCCGGAAGGTTTAAGAATTCTTGCTATCCTGTGCAGATAGCTGGCGTAATCACGCTGAACGTTAAAGGTACTGTTCATTTTCCTGCTGTTTGAAAAGGTGGGCGGATCAAATACAACCAGATCAAACCGCTCTTTTTCTGCTGCAGCTGCATCCAGATAATTACCGCAGTCTTCCTGGATAAACTGATATCGGGACCCGTTCAATCCATTCAGTTCCATATTTTCCTTTGCCCATTCTAGGTAGCGGCCTGAAAGGTCTACTGAAACAACCCGTTCTGACCAGCCTGCTGCTGCATAGACGCTGAAAGCACCGGTATAACTGAAAAGATTAAGGACTGACCGTCTGGAAGCTTCAAGTCTAACCATTTCCCGGGTTACTGCGTGATCAAGAAACAGACCGGTATCGATACTGGAACCGAGCTCCACTATGAATTGAAGGCCATTTTCCATAACTGTGCATCGAACAGGGTCATCAGACTTTTTTTCATGCTGCTCATGTCCCGAAAGCTTTTCCCGTCGGGCATAAATAACTGATTCCAAATTCCGATACAGCATGGATGAGGCAGCTGAACGTAAATCATCAGGATCAGGTCCAGGAATCTCATTATCGGATAACGTACGATAATCGGTTATCAGTACATAGTTATCATAGATATCTACAGTTACAGGCAGGGACCCGATATTTTTATCGTAAACACGCATGCAGTTTGTGGAAGCATCGGCAAGGAGAGCTCGGATTTCCTGGTAATTTTTCTTGAGAAGTTTTTTAAAATCCTTAAACAGGTAATCCATGTTTGCCTTTTTCCCCTATTGTCTGTATGATATGTACCAGAGTAGTATCTCTTGCGTTAAATGTCCATAAATGATGCGTTTATTTAAACTGGGATTTCAAGTTGTTTTCTCGGTTCTTTTTTATGTTACTGATTTCTTTTTCGGACTTTTGGGATTACAGGAGGGGGTTGCATGGATCAGGATACACAGGAATTCCTGCAGGGACTTGAGAAAGAGAATGGCGGCCCCATTATCTTTAAAACTTATGCAATCCTTCTGCAGACAGAAGAAATCAGAGGAACTGCACGTCAGTCAGGTGGTTTGCTGTATCTTATTAATGATACGCTCTATTTTGAGGATTTTGAAAAACAGCCTTCGGTATTTGGTCTTATCATGCCGAGAAAAAAACAGACTTATGAAAAATTAAAAACTCAATTACCTATCAGCTCAATTCAGGACGTCTTCACTGTACGAGCTTCCGATGCCCGTGCGGCTGCATCTGATCGTAAAGAATCAACGGAACTGAAACCGGTTACGGGTTTCAAAAAAAAACTTTTTCAAACTGCCGTCTGCATTAAAACTTCCCATAGCCGGCCATGGCTGTTGGAAGTCTTAAATGATAATGAATTCATTCGAGAAATCAAGGAGAAAATTGGATGAAAGCTTTCAAAGCCTACGATATCCGGGGGGTTTACAATAGAGATTTCAACCGGGATGATGTGTACAAAATCGGGTTTTTTCTGCCGAAACTGCTTAACGCTGAAAAAGTGCTGATCGGAAGGGATGTGAGAACCACTTCCGATGAGATTTTTTCAGCGCTTTGCTCGGGAATTACTGATGCTGGTGCTGATGCTGTCTCGATCGGACTTGCAACAACTCCCATGGTATACTACGCAACTTCACGTTTCGGGTATGACGCTTCAGTTCAGATAACGGCCAGCCATAATCCCAAAGAATACAATGGACTCAAAATATCGAGAACAAACTCTCTTCCCGTTGGAGCTGATTCCGGCTTGAAGGAACTTGAGGAAATGGTCAATACCCTTGAAGCGGTCCCTATAGAAGTAAGCCGCAGAGGGAAAGTTGAACATATTGACATAACCGGTGATTATCTGGGCTTTCTCAGAAAGTACGTTCCGAAAAATCTCACCCTGAAGCTGACTATAGACTGTTCCAACGGGATGGCAAACCTGCTGATAAAAGATCTTCTCGGAGATACCCCGAAATACCTTTTTGACACCCTTGACGGTACTTTTCCGAATCATGAACCCAACCCTTTGGAAGAGGAAAACGTTATACCGCTTATTCAGGCCGTAAGACAAAACAAGAGCGACCTTGGAGTAATCTTTGATGGTGATGCCGACAGAGTGATGTTTGTTGATGAGAACGGGCGATTTATCCAGCCTGATATAATTACTGCCGTTCTTGGTGAATATTTACTGAAAAAGGAACAGGGCTGGGTACTTCAGGATATCAGGACTTCCCGGTCCACAACCGAACATCTGGAAAAACTGGGTGCAAAAGTATTTACCTGGAAAGTGGGCCACTCCTTTGCAAAGATGAAAATGCGTGAGCTCAATGCGGTTTTCGGCGGGGAACTTGCCGGTCACTACTATTTCCGTGATTTTTATTACTGTGATTCTGGAATTCTCTCCTCCCTGATTGTACTTCAGGTAGCTGAAGACTTGAAAGAGCGGGGAATCGCTTTTTCTGAATACATTGATTCAATTATCGCTTATTCAGTTTCAGGTGAATTGAATTTCCGTATCGCTGAAAAGCAGGAAGCCATGGATAAATTAAAATCGGTTTTCACTGAAAAATATGATGCAGTCAAGATTATGGACTTTGACGGCTATCGCATCGAATTCGAAGACTGGTGGTTCAACGTCCGTCCTTCCAATACCGAACCCTATCTCAGGCTGGTTGTTGAGGCGAAAGATGACTTGCTCCTTGAGGAGCGGCTTGGTGAGCTGAAGGCGGTTCTCAGTGAATTCCAAGACTGATTGAGGCTGATTTTTCTCAATATTGAGGCTCTTGCAAAAAGCAAGAGCGACGTTTTGGTTAGAAGTTTGCATTTCAAATAATTAATTATTATATAATTAATTATTTGAATATATAGGCAAACTTCAAAAGCCAATTTCAAAAATGCCAAGCATTTTGAAATTGGCTCTATTCTCAATAGATGTTTGGCAGGAGCGAAGTTATGAAAGTATTACTCATTGGCGGTGCTGGATACATAGGAACTCATGTATCAATAGAATTTCTTGAAAGGGGAGATACTGTAGGGATTTACGACAACCTTTCCTCAGGTCATAAGGAGAACATCCTTCCTGGTGTCGAATTTTACCGTGGGGATATTCTTGAAACCCATAGGCTCAATGAGGTTTTTTCTTTAGGCTGGGATGCTGTAATACATCTGGCAGCTTTCAAGGCCGCCGGCGAGTCAATGCTCAACCCGGCAAAGTATTCAATTAATAATATAACCGGTTCCCTGAATATCATTATCGAGTGTATCGCAAACTCTGTTCCAAATTTCGTCCTCTCTTCTTCTGCTGCAGTTTATGGAGAGCCTGCTTACTTACCGGTTGATGAAGAGCACCCGGTGAATCCTGAAAATTACTACGGCTACACCAAGCTTGCAATAGAACGACATCTCGAATGGTATAGAAAACTCAAAGGGCTGAATTACGCTTCCTTACGGTATTTCAATGCTGCAGGATACGACAAAGCAGGAAAAATGACTGGTCTGGAACGAGAACCGGCAAATTTAATACCGGTTGTTATGGAAACTGCAGTAGGGAAAAGAAAACATCTTGAAATTTTTGGACAGGATTACGAAACACGTGACGGGACCGGTATTCGTGACTATGTACATGTTACCGACTTGGCTTCCGGCCATGTAAAAGCACTTGACTATATATCGTCACAAAAGAAAAGCTTGACAGTAAATCTTGGAAGCGAAGAAGGTTTGAGTGTTCTGGAAATTCTGAATGAAGCCCGACGAGTTTCAGGGAAGGAGATCCCGGCAGTGTATTCGGGAAGAAGACCGGGAGATCCAGCGAGTCTTGTTGCATCATCGACTTCAGCCAGGGAATTGCTGGGTTGGACTCCTGTAAACAGTTCACTGGAATCAATAATTTCTTCTACCTGGGCCGTCTACAGAAAACAAACCAGTTGATCTTTTTCGTTTGTCTGAGGACAAAAACTACGAGTTTCAACAGCTTTTTTAATGAAAATTTATTGACATAACTAATCTATTTGTGTAGATTGGGTTTCGTTGTACAGGTCTTTTACTGATTTCATTCCTTCCCCTGTAGCTCAGTTGGTAGAGCGGGTGACTGTTAATCACTAGGTCGGCGGTTCAAGTCCGTCCGGGGGAGCTTAGCAAATTACTACTGGATAAGTAGTTAAGGTCTAGCATGCAGAGCGTGCTAGACCTTTTTTTGGGTTTGTGGTGCCATTTTTTCTTAACAGCAGCAATATTCTGTCAAAATTCAGGATTAACGGTATCGCAGGATTACAATATTCATTCCCAAACGAAGCGAGAGGAGCGGAACCATCTTGATGGTTCCATTGCCGAGCGAGTGCCGGGATCGCGGGGTAAGCTCCGCTTACCCTTGTTGAGATACCCCGCCCCTTGGGGCGGAACGGAGGCACGAAGTGCCTCGGGTCCCAAGCATTCCCTTCGGGAATGCCGCTTTCCGTAGGTAAGCCGCTTTCCGTAGGTAAGCCGCTTGCCCTGGGGTATCGATACCTTTCATTTTTCTGTTAATTTCCTAAATCCGGTGTTCTCAAATATAGTACCAATAAAAAAAATTTATTCTGACAAATTTGTAACTAAGCGTTAGTATTATTTATTTTGTTTTTAATATAACTCAAAATTACTATTTCACTCGGAAAAATCCATGTATTTCTTACTGCAAGTTGTTTGTAATTGATAAAAACCGAATTGTTTAAAGCAAATTATAGTGTACGACCGGTATATTTTATGGTATAGTTGTGATGTTCGAGTGGACATAGATAATAGTTGATTTAGGAGGGAACAAGTGAAACGTTTTTCAAAAGTTCTTCTTAGCCTTCTTACAGCTGCTCTCATATTAATTATGGTAACAGCGTGTGCAACTCAGCAACCCCCTGAGGTTGACGTTCAAGAAGTTGAAGATGAACAGCAAGTAAGAGAAGACGTCGAGGATGTTGCAGGAGCTGAAGCAGAAGCTGCCGCAAAGGCACAGGCTGAAGCTGAAGCTGCCGCAAAAGCACAGGCCGAAGCTGAAGCTGCCGCAAAGGCACAGGCTGAAGCTGAAGCTGCCGCAAAGGCACAGGCTGAAGCAGAAGCTGCTGCCAAGGCACAAGCTGAAGCAGAAGCTGCCGCTAAAGTAGAGATCTACCGGATCATCGGGACAAACGGTCTGCTGAACCTGGCCCTTGCCTCCTATGAAGGCGGTATGGGATTTACCGAAGTGTC
>JAIPFR010000017.1 GCA_021736525.1 Spirochaetia bacterium | reverse complement strand
TTGCTGTATCGCTTTTTCTTACCGACACGGGTACCGAGTGGGGAAAAATTACCGCCATTGCGACAATAATTGCTGTCCCCGCTTTTATCTTCACTTTTACCGCAGCCAAGAGCCTGATTATGGGACTTACCGCGGGGGCGGTTAAGGGATAAGCGAGGGATAGCTGTTAAGGGATAAGCCAGGATATTAATGGACTTTTACCAATTTTCTGCTATTATTTCTACCATATGCAGAGAAAAATACATCTAATCTTCAAAAAAGAGGTTCAGAACATTTTCAACAGTTTCACATCTCTTCTGGATATTCGAATAGCCTATTTTTCTCCGGAAGGAGAAGAACTACGAGTCGGCTTGGATAAACCGTGGTGCGAGTACTGCACTCTGCTGCGGGCATCATCATTTGAAAATCAGCTTTGTCTGGAATCAGACAGACAAAAAAGAATCGAGGCCAAAGAAAAAAAGACAATGGTTTCATACCAATGCCATTCAGGATTATTTGAAGCCGTAAAGCCGTTGTTCCTTCACGATGGAAACCTTTTAGGCTACATCATGATCGGGCAGCTGCGAACAGCAAACGAACCTCCGGCTGAAAAACTGACCAGCGCAGACAATTCTGCCAATAAAGATGCCTTATTGAAAGCCTATCATGAAGTACCGTTCTTTCCCGACTCAAAACTTATTCACATTCTGGGCATGTTCTCCTCGCTGATTGATTACATCATTCAGCAGCACATGATCCGCATCGTAGGAAAAAACCATCTTGAATCAATCATTACATATATGGAAGAAAATTC
The DNA here is from genome assembly GCA_021736525.1 of Spirochaetia bacterium. Lineage (GTDB taxonomy): Bacteria > Spirochaetota > Spirochaetia > JABMQR01 > JABMQR01 > M55B182. The sequence continues at coordinate 16,727 of JAIPFR010000017.1, read as the reverse complement.
TCACGAGCATTTGTCTCTTGGTGATGCATCAAAGCTTGTCGGCAAAAGCGAATCCCTGATCGCCCACCTGTTCAAGGAAGAGCTGGGAAAAAGCTTCAAGGATGTTCAAGCGGACATCAAGCTTAATCAGGCGGACAAATACATGCGTGCAGATTCTTCGATAACAATCAGGGAAATTGCCTTTCGCCTTGGATTTAACGATCCTTTGTATTTTTCACGGTTTTACAAAAAAAAGCGGGGCTGTACACCTTCAGAGGCTAAATCAAACATTGGTACCGGGTAAAACTCTAAAAACCCCTCAATTGAAGCACAGCCTTTACCGCTTCATAATAACTTCATTAATCGAAATTTTCAGTCCTAACGAATTCCTTTCTCGATCAGCGGTTTCAGTTCCTCAATATTTTCCGGAGTCACTACCCCTGATGCTGTGTTGATGGATAATCCAGGAATTTTATACCGGTGCGTCATGACTATCTGCGAAACAGGAATGTATCCCTGGAGATAAAGAACCTGGTCCAGGGAGGCTGTGATATACCCTCTTTCAATCCATTCTATCGTCGCTGGAGCCAAGTCGATTCCGCCAACTACAACCTCACCGGGATCCTTCCCGATAGTCTGCAGAGCCTGGGGAATTATCGCAGTAACCGCTCCGTGCTGGGTTCCAATCGCTTTTGTATCTGGATTTCTTTCCATGTACGCTGTAAGAATTGGAATTCCAAGACTTGAATCGGAGTCCACTTCGGGAGATATTTCCAGCTTATCTACTTTCAGCCCTGCATCAACTAGAGCATCAAACATTCCGGTGGGGCTGTCCCTTCTTCCAGGTTGTGAAAAAAGCCCGTAAACAACGGCTTTATCACCCTGTTTAAGATTTCCCAAGCGTACCATCTGCTGTCCGGTCATATACCCGCCGGCATAGAGATCCACCCCTGCATACCCGAAACCGTCAGGCTGAAATTTCTCCTCAATATCAAAAAGCGGAGCATTGCCGGAGGTAACCAGGATACCCATCGCCCGGGCTTCTTCAACCAGGGGCATGAAAGCAGCATCTCCAGGATGGCCCATAATCACAATACCTGTGGGATTTCCCGCCATAGCTTCCTTGAATTGAGCGATCATTGTTTCGGCACGCCATTGTGAATATTGCTCAATCAGCTTTACATTACCCAATGCACTTGCCGCAGCCCGTGCGCCATTGGTTCTTGCCAGCGTTGCCCCGTCACCCTGAACTCCGCCCATCTGCATATAGATGACGATCTCTTCTTCTCCCGCAGGTACTTCCTTAGCTGCTCCGGCAAAGATCATCCCGGTGACCAGCAGAATCATGATAGCGAGCAGCAGCAGTCGTTTCGCATGTACCTTCATAATCTAACCTCCAAAAAACATATACTTTTAATACACATACGTGCATATCATGCTTTATTACGCTTCTTTTCAGCCTGACTTCGGAGCATTTTGTTCCACTTTTCTCCAATGCTTTTATTCTTAAATGAAATATTGAGAATAATGGAAAAAGCCATAACCAGCCCGCTGACAAGCCTTACCCAGTAACCGCCAATTCCGCTGGCAACAACTCCCGCTTCAAGGGATCCTATTATATACATACCGAAAAAGGTTCCCACGATCGTGCCGTAACCACCCGCAATTGATGTTCCGCCAATAAATACCGCTGCCATTACAGGAAGAAGAAACCCTGACCCCTGGGTAGACCAGAAGTTAGCCATTTCCAGCGTCAGCAGTACCCCGCCCAGGGCGGAAAGCACCCCGTGAAAGGTAAACAAAGATATTTTCGTCTTAACTACATTGATGCCAACCACTTGGGCTACCTGCACGTTGTCTCCGATAAACATTATCGATTCGCCGAACTGGTGCCGATTGAGAATAAACCAGACCAGAACTGCAATTCCAAGCGTCCAGACAGCTTGAGCCGGGACCACCCCTCCTATCCGGCCTACAAAGAGGGAGTGGATGAGCTGGCCGCGGATTGTAACGATATTCCAGGACAGCCCCTGGCTGAGAAGAGTTGTGAGGCCGTTCCAGAAAAACTGCGCGGCAAGCGTTGCCATAATGGACGGTACACCCAGCCTGGCAATAAGAATACCGTTTGCATACCCGATAAGTGCTCCGCCTGCCAGAGCGGCCGCAAAAGCAAACCAGGGGGTTCCGAATGTCCGGTATACATAGGAAAACAGGAATCCGGAAAAAGCGACTACGGCAGGAAAGCTCAAGTCGATTTCCCCTGCTGTTATAACCAGGGTCAAACCGAGAGCAATCACAAGCTGAGGGGGGACTGTCTGAAGAAACGACATATAAATACGATATCCCGTAAAAACCCGCGGAGAAGTAAAAATGAATACCAGTATAAGCAGACAGTAGACGCCAATTATTGGAAGCCCTTCTATACGTACCAGCAGACTGCGTTTTTCTTCGTACACTCTCATGAATTTTTTGTCTCCTTCAAGCCATGCGCATAGTCGAGAAGAAAGGTGCTCAAATCTTTAAGAGAGATATCTTCTTTTTTTATGTTTCCCACAATTGTTCCCCGATCGAGAACCACAAACCTGTCTGCGATTTCATGAACGTCAGCCATATTATGGGATATGTAAATGCACGAACGTCCGCTGTCTTTGATCTTATGGACAAAATTCAGGACTTTACGAACTTCTTTCAATGACAGAGCTACCGTGGGTTCATCCAGGATAATCAAATCAGCATCAAAATGCATTGCCCGTCCTATACAGACTCCCTGTCGTTCACCTCCCGAGAGTACCGCAACTTTAGAATCAACGCTGATCCCGGCACCTCTGAACCCGATCATGTTCAGCAGTACATCATTTGCAATCCGTTTTTCCTCTTTAACCTTAATAAAGCCCAGTGGTCCGGTTATCTGTCTGCCGACAAAGAAATTTCTCCAGAGATCCTGCTTGTCTGCGAGAGATTTATCCTGATACACCGTTTCAATTTTCCAATTGTGAGCCTGTTTGACGCTGTAATGGCTGAGGGTTATCTGCTCGTCCCGTATATAGAGCTCGCCGCTCGTAGGAGGAAAAACACCGGTTATCGTTTTGATAAGCGTAGATTTGCCGGCTCCGTTATCACCAATCAGCCCGACAATCTCATTATTTCTCACTTCGAAATTTACTTTGCTCAAAGCCTGAACGTTGCCGAAGTACTTATCCACATTAACCATTCTTACTGAATAGACATACTTTTCTCTGACGGTATTTGATTCACCCAATGGAGCCTCCTTCTTGAGAAAGACCTAAATTATTTTACTATAGGTAAAGGGGAACCTGAATGGATATTCTCGTTTAAAGGATGGACGAACCTGCAAAGACGTGCAGGTTTTATCTAGCAGGTTAAGCTTTGTTATTCAAATGCTCAGTACGGAACTTTGATGGGGGAATGTTGCGGTGTTTTTTGTATAATCTTGAAAAATAGTAGGGATCCTCGTATCCCAGCTTGAAGGCAATCTCACGGATGCTCAAATTCGGATCGCTCATCATATACTCTTCAGCTTTCTCCATTTTTATCTCTATCAGGGTCTGCTTGAAGGATGTATGAAGAAGATCGGAAAAAATATGGGATATTGAACTCGTACTTTTTCCTACCAAACGGGAGGCGTCTTCAAGGGAGAGGCTCTCATCAGGATGCTGCTTGACTTCGGTAAGAATTTTTTCGACAACAAAGTTGCTCTTAAGCGTAATCATATTCTGTGAAATGATATAATCCACAATCAGCCTGAAAAAGTGCTGCATGTTCAGAATTTCCTCATCCGTGAAGGAGGGGGTCTTCAGATATGCGATAACCAGCTCCTCCGGGGATCCGCAAAGTTCCTTATACTCCTGGAGAAGAGACTGATCAATTTTTCTCTGACCGCGGTATTGTCCCATAAGGAAAAAACCGAGATGCACTCCGTTATAGAAAATTGGAAAAATAGTTTCAATCATTCCAGCATAGCAGCTCCAGGTATAGAGCCCTTTAAGGCTGAGAGCCTCCTTTCTTTTTTCTGTATCGAGAAACAGGCACTTGTTTTTCTTATGCATGGCTTCACGGATTATTGTACAAAATTCATTGCACGGACGTTCGAGACCAACCATGAGCTCTTTCCCCTCGGGCGAAAAAAAAGCTATCCGCACATTCAGACATGCTGAGAAAGCATCGAATATTTTCTGAATCTCCTCTTTCAGGATTATTTCAATCGGACTTTTCATAACTCAACAGTATATAAGCATACCATAGGTATAGGCTACTAAAAAGTTTCTTTTGGGTGCACGAAAATTTCGTTTTATTAAACGAGAAAGTCATACACCCTTTCGCTGAATCATAAAGGCATCGAAACGATTATTGAGAGTAGCGCAGCGGAGAGCAATGATGGCATTAGCTCCATGAGCAGACCAATGCATCCCCGACTGCTTTACCCGGGCACCAATAGCATGCTTACACCCCGATTCAACAATACCGCTGGAAGTGGTTAACCCCATTGCTCTGAAGTGAGGAAAGTCAAGACGAGACTCATTCGTTTTCAAGTAATCAATACAGGCACCCGCTTCCTTGCATTTATCGCTAAAAGGCTTCAGCGCGGCGTACACCCCGCGGATAAAAACAGTTTGCTTTTTTTCGGAATTGTGTGTATGATAGTAATAGATTATACACATAGGAGGCATTTGTGCGCACAAATATTGTCATTGATGATAATTTGATGAATCAAGCATTAGCCGTTTCTGGATGTAAAACAAAAAAAGAAACAGTCGAAGCAGGATTAAAACTCCTTTTAGCACAAAGAAATCAATCAAAAATAAGAAATTTACGCGGTAAATTAAATTGGGAAGGTGATTTAGACCAAATGAGAACCGACAAATGATTGTTGCTGATACTTCTGCTTGGATTGATTATGTAAAAGGAGTTGAAGCATTACATACCGACATTTTGGATTATGAACTTGAACATAACCGAATTATTACAGGTGATATAATAATTGCAGAATTTTTGCAGGGGTTTCGTGAAGAAAAAGATTATGAAATTGCAAAACAGATGATGGAAAGCCTTGAATATCGGGACTTTGTTGGTAAAGAGAATGCGATACAAGCAGCTCAAAATTACAGAAAATTAAGAAAATGTGGAATAACAATCAGAAAGACAATTGATGTGATTATCGCAACTTTTTGTATAGAGAATGGATTTGAACTAATTCATAATGATAGAGATTTTGATCCGATGCAAGAATATTTAGGTCTTAGAGTAAAGAAATAAAAAACCGCCCAACAATGAAAGGTATCATACCCCAGGGCAAGCGGCTTACCTACGGAAAGCGGCATTCCCGAAGGGAATGCTTGGGACCCGAGGCACTTCGTGCCTCCGTTCCGCCCCAAGGGGCGGGGTATGTTACCTTGGGTTAGCGAAGCTTACCCCACGATCCCGGCACTCGCTCGGGAATGGAACCAATAAGTTGGTTCCGCTCCTCTCGCTCCGTTTGGGAATGAAAATCACTCCTGAAGGCAGACGTGCCGTTGTAAAGTATAGAACACAAATGCTCACCATTCTGAATGAACTGCTTAGGGCATAGCATCAATTAGCTCTTCCTTGTTGAGCTGTCTTGCAGATTTCTTTCAGCCTAGCCAGTCATAGAAACCACCTTATGAAATAACACATAACATATTAGATGTATATGGACAAATTACCTAATCCTTTTTTCTTTTAGAAATATTTCAGGAAAAACTTTCCAACTCACCATTGCCATGCTAAAAATAGAGGAGCAGAGGAACTTATGGAGGATATTCAATGAAAAACCGAGACAGAGTGCTGACAGCTTTGAGTGGGGAGCAGCCTGACCGCTGTCCCATGCAAATCAGCTTTACTCCGGAGTTTGCCCGCAGACTGAACAGCGAGCTGGCCTTGAGTCCTGAAGAGAAAGAGCACAATCCGCATGGCGGGGGAAACCTCTACGAACTTGAAATCGCTCTTGATGAAGACATCCTGCTGACCTCGGTCGGGTGGGCCAATTCCTATTATGCCGGAGATGATAATTATACCGATGAATGGGGGATCGGCTTCCGAAACGCATCATATACCACCAAATATGGAGAAGGAAGTTATACTGAAATAACTGGATACCCTCTTGCCGATGATTCGGCAATTGAGACCTACACTCCTCCTGATCCTGATCGCCCCGAGCTTTACGAAGAAGCAGCCCGGGTTATAGCCGCCTATAAAGATCAATACTGGATTGCCGGGGTAACTGTCTGCACCATCTTTGAAACAGCCTGGGCCCTTCGCGGACTGGAACAGCTGCTGATGGATTTTCATCTGAACCCGGAAACCGCAGAAAGAATCCTGCAGATACCTTTTCAATATCATTTGAAAGCCGCCAAAAAACTGACCGAACTGGGTGCCGATATGATCTGGACCGGTGACGATATGGGAGCTCAAACGTCGATGATGCTTTCGCCCGAGCTGTGGCGCGTATTTTTCAAACCTAAAATGGCCCAGCTTATTTCAGAAGTGAAGGCCGTTAACCCTGATGTGAAAGTTGCATACCATTCTGACGGAGTAATCTGGCCAATTATTCCTGATCTTATAGAGATAGGACTTGATGTTCTCAATCCTGTCCAGCCGGCAAGCATGGATCCTGCAGAGATGAAAAAGAGATACGGAGACAAGCTCTGCTTCTGGGGATCAATTGATGAGCAGCACACCCTTCCCTACGGAACAGCTGACGATGTCCGCAGGGAAGTTCAGACCCGAATGAAAACCATCGGCAAAGGCGGCGGATTGATTCTCGGACCAACCCATCACATCCAGCTGGATACCCCGATGGAAAACTTCTGGTCCATGGTGAACGCTATTCGCGAAGGCTACCACCGCTGATAAACTTTTCTGTCCATCTATTGCAGTTTTGTCTATTCTTGTTGCAGAAACGTCTATTTCTCCCCCGCTCAAACCGTGAGATACTTTTATTGCACTGCAGCCCGTCAGTCATTCCGACTGGCAGGCAGTTGTGTGCTTACAATTTTTTCTTACGGAAAATAGGAGGGTACATGAAAAAATCGGTTTTAACTATCGGTCTCTGCGTGCTTCTACTGTTTGCTTACACTTCAGCGGTTTTCGCCGAAGGACAAAAGGAGGCAATGGCTGAGGGAGAGAAACACTTTGAGGGAATCAATATTGTTTTTTTCCCGGGTGGAAATGAAGGCTGCCCTTTTGCGTCGGTTGTATACCGGGGAGCACTGGCTGCTGAATACGATCTCGGTGTAGATGTCGAATATGTCTGGTCAGATTGGCTGAATGACAAAATGATCGCCCAGTTCAAGGATGCTGTAGCCCGCCGGCCTGACGGAATAGCCGTTATGGGTCACCCGGGAGACGCTGCTCTGGCACCGTTAGTCGATGATGCAAGATCGCGCGGTATAGTGGTAACCAGCCAGAACACCTCACTGCCGACAATAGAAGCTAAATACAAAGCTGAAGGTTTTGGCTATGTCGGTCAGGATCTTTACGGTTCTGGTAAAATGCTTGCCGAAGGGGCTGCCTCACGTGCCGGTCTGAAGCCTGGCGACAGAGTTATGGTATGGGGCCTTCTCGGTCAGGAAACAAGAGGTCTGCGGACAAAAGGTGCTATTGATGTGCTGGAAGAAATGGGGATGACTGTTGACTACATTGAAATTTCAGATGCAGTCAATTCCGATCCGGCTCAAGGTACGCCAATAATAACCAGCTACATATCTACAAAACCTGATGTAAAGCTTATCATTACCGACCACGGTGCCCTGACTTCAACGGTAGGCACCTATCTGCGGGCAGCCCGCAAGAACCCTGGTGATATCTACGTCGGCGGATTTGACCTCAGTGCAGCCAGTGTAGATGCCATCAACAGCGGCTATCTTGGAGTTGTTCTTGATCAGCAGCCCTTTCTGCAGGGTTACTTACCCGTTCTCCAGCTGGCCCTCACAATCAAGTATGGTTTTTCCGGACTGAACATTGATACGGGAGCAGCCTTGATCGACAAAAGTAATATTGCTTTTGTTGCTCCGCTGGCAAAAGAAGGTTTCCGGTAAATCTCGATTATCACTTACGTATCTCTATGCTTAGCTAAGGCGGTCCGTGCATACTGCAGGGCCGCTGTAATTTCTTCAATACGATTCTTCAACAGAAGGGAGACCATTAATGACAGATAAGGATAAAACACCGAAACCCACTACCCCGGCTGCTGAATATGATAAACTGCTGGAAATGCGGGGGATATATAAATCCTTCGGGCACGTGCATGTGCTGAAGGGTATCGACTTCCATGTCAACAAAGAGGAAATTGTTGCCCTTGTAGGTGACAATGGAGCAGGAAAGTCCACCCTTATAAAAACCATAACCGGGGTGCACAAACCGAACAAAGGCGATATCTTTTTCAAGGGAAAGAAAATCACCATCCATTCAGTCAATCAGTCAAGATCCCTGGGCATAGAGACAGTTTATCAGGAGCGGGCTCTTGCCGACCAGCAGAGCATGTGGAGAAACATATTCGCAGGCCGGGAAATAACCAACAGATTTGGTATCATTGACGTAAAAACTCAGAGAAAAGAGACTGAACGTCTGCTGCGGGAAAGTATGGGCTTCACCTCAAAAGCAATTACCGTTGATTCCCAGGTTGTCTTTCTCTCCGGGGGCGAAAAGCAGGGTATCGCCATCGGAAGAGCGCTGTTTTTTAATGCAGATCTGATAATCCTCGATGAACCGACTATGGGTCTGTCTCTCTCGGAAACAAAAAAAGTCCTGGATTTTACCCGTAAGATTAAGGAACATGGGAAATCGGCGATATTCATTAGCCATAATTTTTACCATATCTACCCTGCCGCTGACCGATTTGTCATTTTAGACCGCGGCAAAATCGCCGGAGACGTCAAAAAAACCGATATATCTCAGGAAGAACTTGTCCTGAAAATGGAAAACCTGGCCAAGACAGGAATTTTCGAATAATTGAAAATGAGGTAACCATCATGCTGAAAAAACCACTGCTCCTGGAGCATAAACTTGACTTGAGTATTTTAATTGTTTTCATATCCATTTTCCTGCTGTTTATTATCGGTAATCCTGCAGTTTTTTCCCGGTTTGATATCTATTACTCGTTCATGTCCACAATACCTTTTACGGCAATTCTGGCTATGTCTGTTACCCTGATAGTAGTGCTGGGAATGATGGATTTGTCTTTTCCCTCAGTCCTGGCCTTTGCCAGCTGGATCTTCGGGACTGTTTTCACGGTAACCGGCAGCATGCCGCTGGCGGTCATCAGCAGTCTTGCTGTGGGAACCCTGGCTGGATATCTTAACTCTGTGCTTGTTGTCAGGATTGGAGTTCCCTCACTGGTTGCTACAATCGGGTCGATGTTCTTCTGGCGCGGAGCAGTAAATGTCGTTGCCCGGGGGAAGGGAATTTCTCTGGTTGCCGCTCAGGATACCTTCCTCTATAAACTATTTGTCGGCCGCCTTGGCGGTATGATTCCAGCTCAGTTTTTATGGATGGTTGCAGTTGCAGTATTTTTCTGGGTACTGCTTAAGCGGCACAGATACGGCGCCCACCTTCTCTTTGTCGGCGACAATGAGCAAAGTGCAGAAATGATGGGCATCAATGTGAAAAAGGTTAAAACAATCGCCTTTATGCAGCTTGGTGCGTTTTCCGCATTTGCAGGAATTCTTTCCACCCTCGAGGTCACCTACTTCTGGCCAAGCCAGGGACAGGCATACCTTATGGCTGCTCTGGCAGCAGTCTTTATCGGGGGAACGTCTGTCTTTGGCGGAATGGGGACAATCTTCGGCACCTTTATGGGAGCACTGATTATCGGATCGCTCGAAGCAGGAATTATATCCATTGGATTAAGCGGATTCTGGATTCAGTTCATTTACGGCCTTATCATAATGGCATCTGTTTCGGTCTATGCCACGCTCCTGCGAAAACAGGGGTAAGGCAAACTCGAAGCTGAAAACCATGAACAGTATCCTGAACGTTGCAACTGATATAACTGATATCTGGAGAGTGGAATGGATCTGATCACAAAACCTGATTTTGAAAAAGCCATGGAAAGGGTTGAGGCCTGGTTCGAGGGCAGTATTATCGACAGGGCACCTGTTAGATTTTCCCGTCATAACGCTTTTGCTGAAATATCAGCTTATGATCAACCAAACCGGGAACAATGTCCCTCTATAAAGGATCGCTGGTTTGACGTCGACTACCAGCTTAATCGTTTTATCAAGTCAATTGAAGGCAGAACCTTTCTTGCAGAAACATTTCCAGTTTTCTGGCCGAATCTCGGGCCGGATATATATGCCGCTTTTCACGGCTGTCCTCTCGAATTCGGGGCGACAACCTCCTGGTCCGCTCATCCAGTAAAAACGTGGAACGATGAGAAATCCCTGGAATTCTCATTCGAGAATGAGTACTTCAGAAAAATTGATGAACTTACCGATGCAGCCCTTGCCCTTTGCAGCAATAATTTTCTTGTGGGCTATACCGATCTTCACCCTGGAACTGACTGCGCCATGGCCTGGCGCGGAGGAGATCGCCTTTGCCTGGACCTGTATGACGCACCGGAAAAAGCTGTCGCGCTTGCAAAGTTCGGCGAAACACATTTTTTTGAGGTTTTCGACTATTTTGATGAAAAACTAAAGAATCACGGACATCCTTCGGTAACCTGGATGGAAATCCCCTCCTTTGGGAAAATGCATATTCCCAGCTGCGACTTCGCTTCAATGATCTCCAGAAACCAGTTCGAAAAGCTCGCTCTCCCCCTCATTCAGGAAGAGGTCAGGCATATGACGCATAATATTTTTCATGTTGACGGGAAGGGTGTCGGCCGACACATCGCCCCCCTCCTTGACATTGCGGAAATTCATGCGTTTCAGTGGGTCCAGGGAATGGGTAGAGACCAGCCTATCATGCAGTGGGTCCCTTTTATCGAGAGGATCCAATCAGCAAATAAATCGGTTGTCATAGATTTGCTGCCCGACGAACTTGACCACTTCATGGATGCGGTAGAGCCTGAGGGTGTATTTCTCTGTCTCCCTTCTGCCAGCGAACAGGAGGAGCAAACGCTGCTGAACAAGATTTCCCGCTGGAAGTAACGGCCTCGGCAGCTGCCCCCCGCAGTCCCGTTGCCCTGCTGCCCTGTTGCCCCTGCTGCAGCACAACTCAGGCAAACTCCTGCGACACGGGATTATAGCTTTTACTCGGGAAGATCTAGAATATCATATCCCAGATAGGTGGTAAAAGCCTCCCGCAAAATGTTCATGGTGCGTCCGGGCGTAATCCCGACATGATGACGAAATCCGTTTTTCCCGATTGTCAGCAGTTTGTTCTGCAGTCCGGCAATACGGGCAACCCCGCCGCAGCCGAAAAAACCCTGCTCAATAGGGTCATTCGTAATCTCGCCTTCGCCGAGATAGAAAACCATTTTCCCCTCGTCTGTTTTCATACTGCAGAACGTCATCTCTGTCGGAGCAATTCGTCCTTCATTAGGCCCCCAGCCGCAGCCAGGACCCAGATCCTTCGCAAACATCGGGTGATCGGTAACGGCTCCCTTTCCTGTCATCAAGCTTTGGGGAACCGGCCCGCAATGAAATAGAATGCACCGATCCGGGTCATCGCCGTAATTATTGTTCCAGTCAAGCACTGAAGCAGGATTTCCCGAAGCCAGGGAAAGAGCCCTCATGCTGACGGCATTTGCCACATCAAGTTCACAGGCGGCTGGAATCATGCGGTCATTAAGCTCGCCCAGAATAACGCACGGCGCAATTCCCAGTTCCTTCTCCATTTCAATCCAGCAGCGAATGGCAATGGCGTCAAGTCCGTATTCGGAAATCATGTCATCGACAGCGCAGGCTGTCCGACAGTAATTTTCAAAATTTTCAGCTGGAACCCTTCCGAAATCGGTGTAGTTCTGCAGCAGCTGAAACTTTGCCTTATACTGAGAGGCGGCGGTATCTACGGCTCGAACTCGTTGGAAAAGTTCGCTTAAATCATACGTTTCTGTAGTAATTCCTTTCCGCTGCAGGGCAAGCTCATCATAGCGGACCGTCTTGAATGCCGTAGTCCGGGCTCCAATCGCCCCGACTGTCAAGTCTTTCATGCCGTTGACTACCCGGCATACACCGGCAAAATCCTGCAGCTGCCGGGTAAATTCTTCGGTTCCCGGATCAATAACATGGGCAGGATATACCGTAAACGGCAGCCCGTACTGGTAAAAAACATCCATAATAGAAAACTTGCCGCAAAAGGCATCCCGTCGCTGACTGAAATCCATTGCTCCGATTACATCAGGATACGCCTGAATAAGAATAGGTACTCCGCAATTTTTCAAAGCCTCTACTGCACCCGTCTCATCCCCGAAATTGGGAAGACTGAGGATAACCCCATCGTACTCACCGTGGTGATCGTTCAGAAACCGGGCAAATGCACGGCCTTCCTCCGGCGTTTCTACCGCACCATATCTGGTAGCATTCTCATCCATGACAAGAGCTTCAAACCCCTGCTGCACTACCGTCCGGGTCAGTTGATCCCGCGCATCCGCAACCAACTCACCCGGGAAAAAACCCCGATTTCCAAAATAGAGGGCAAATGTTTGTTTTTTCATTGTATTTCTCCTGTCTCCCTTAAGCCGGGTCATCAACTGGGGTATCGATCAAGAACTACGTCTGGACAATCTCCGGTACTGCATCCCGCTATGTTTCATTGTATCTGAAACTCCAAAATAGAGAATGGACAGAACTGCAAATAGATAGACTTTTCTGCAGCAAAAAATACATGGACGCCTTCTGGACAGAAAGCAGAGCCCCTGCTTGATGTTCCAGACTAAATAGTACCAGAATCAGCTTCCCTCGCGTCGATTCCCTCGCGTCGATTCCCCGCGTCGATTCCCCGTAGAAATTCGCTTGGCGTTATGCCTCGGTATTTACTGAAAATACGAGAAAAATAAAAAGGATCCGTATACCCGCAGGCATCCGCTGCCTCTTTGACCATTATCCCAGGACATTGGCGCATCAGCTTCTCCGCCTGTCGCAGTCGATATTCTATGCAGAACTCCTTAAAGCTTTTACCAGTAAGCTCTCGGAGGGTATGTGTTATGGTAGAGGGACTTTTCCCAAGATAATCTGCAGCCTCAGCTATCGTAATGGACGAAAAGGATCGGTACTGAAGATATTCTAATAGTTTTTCTACCAATCTGTGCCGCTGGGAAGTAATGAATTCGTGTTCGACGATATAATCCATCAGGGGAACAAACAACCCTAAAATATGATCAATTTGCTTTTTCGAGTAGACTGGAAGCTGATAGAAGGCCTTTTCCAACTGATCATTTCCAAACTTTTCCCGCCAAAAGGTATTGTAAGCCGGTTCTGCTGTGCGGTCTGTCCTGATTTGACCGACCATGGCATACCCGAGGTGTCGTCCGCCGGAAAAGAGCGGATACACAGCTTCCATAAGCCCGCTGTGACAAGTATAGGTTACCAGATTTCCACTTTTCAGAGTTTTTTCCCTGTTTTCGCGGTCACAAGTCAGGCAAACCCGTTCCAGTCCAAGTTTTTTCCGAAGCAGGCTGCAGTAAACTGAATCATGGGAACGAAGTCCTTCAATGAGGATATTTCCCTCCAAGTCCAGAAACAGGACCCGGATTTGAAAACTATGACAAAAATGATCAAATATTTCCTGAACCTTCTCACTAATTATGGTAAGCCTCACGTCCGGTATCATATGTTATTTTGTGGTCATACTGTGGAACCGTCAAGTATTTTATGTCACAGTTCTTCAGGAGTTTTCCAGGAGTGACTATCTCTTCTTAATTGTCAGCGTAAGTTTTTACCTCCTGCTCCCTCCCGCTGCCTATTTATCCATCACAAAATCGAGGACTGGATCGGGTCTGGTTAAAGCAAAGAAGTCTCCGGAAGTAATCGGCTTGCTTACTTCCGGATAGAGTGCATCGTCTGTACTGCCCGGCACCGTTATAAAGTAGTTTGTCGACCAGGAGATAGAGTTTCCCGTCGGCAGCTGTGTCCTTTTCACCTCTCCGTAGTGGTTGGGACGTCCCCCGGACGGACTTCCGATAAGAATTCCCCCATGCTTCAGATGGAGATCTGCCGCATTCATCAAGCCCGAGGAAAATGTTGTCGCATCGATCGCTGCATAGAGCCGGGCATTGCTCAATTCACCGTTCAGCAAGTTTTTCAGCGGCTTGATAACCCGTGAGTCACCACCCCCGTTGTTACGGAAATCGACCAGTACTTTCTCTATCCGGCTGGTATCGACCCCGCTGATCAGCTGATTGATGAAATCAGCAAAGCTGAGATCCGGGTCATTGGCACAGCGGTTATAAAGAATGTAAAGTGTTCTGCTCTCTACATGGTATTCTCCCCAGTAGAAAGCAGATTCATACCGAAGATAGTCAGGAAGAACGACTTTATCGGCAGGGTAGGCATCGTCATAGTAGACAGCCCAGTCCAGATCCTTAAAACCGGAAAGCGATTTCGCCGTAAAGTCAAGCGTTTCGAGATCTTCGGTATTCCCGCCGGGATACCGGAAGGTCATGGTGCATGCATCCCGCACATCGAGAATTCCAGCCCCGTAGAGCAGGACCGGATCGAGCAGGGTGAACGAAAGCAGACTTTTCAGGTATCCCTCATTCTCATGTGAAAGCAGCGGCCGCAGTATCTCCAGGATCGATTCTTCATCACTTTCGCCTATGAGCCCTGCATGTTCGGGATAGACCGGATGCCCGTTGATCGCAACCAGCTCGACAGCAGCCGGCTCCCCTCCCGTCTCGGCTGTCCGGACCAGCCTCCAGCGCCCATCATTCCGCAGTGATGCCGAAACAAAGATCCCGTTTTCCAGCACAACCAGGTTCAGGGGAAAAGCTTTAGTCATATTCGATGAATAGGAGGTGTGGGCATCGCCTATAGAGGCAACGAAACCGCGGATAAGCGCCCACTGCTCCTCAGCCTCCTTCCCTGAACAGGCTTGCTTCAGTTCTGCAATCCTGGCTGAATAGGTCGTTTGGGAAAGAGTATGATAGACATTATCATGATATTTCGGCAGCCCATGCTCCAGAAAATAGATATCGCCTTCCCACGGTTCTCCGGAGAAATCGGCCGGCAGCCTGTATACTTCTCCAGGATAGAGGACACATCCGCTCAACGTCAGGAGTATGCCTGCAGGCAGGAGTAGTCCTGCAAAAATCAGCCTTGCCCGCAAGATTCCTATTTTTAACCTGTTTTTCATAATCTGTCTTTTTTTTAATGTATTATTTTCAGGATACTTCCGGCACTCAGCCCTTTCCAGTATAGTACAGCATCAATTTCCTTTCAATATTTTTTTACCTATTGAATTTCGCTATTAGATTTCGGGCAGCTTTGTTTTCTCAATAGGGTTCGGGGAAATGCCCCTTGTGTTCTCAATTAATATTAAGTATTATCAGGAAGAACAAACGAACTTATCCATAAGTACCGGCACAGGAACTCATATTGCTGATGGGGGGCAAAACGGGTGAGCAGACTTTCTTTCAGACGCGCGGTGATAACGGGCGGTTCGAGCGGAATCGGTTTTTCCATTGCCTCTCTCCTTGTGCAGCAGGGAACAGAGGTAATGCTGATTGCCAGAAACCCGGACAACCTAGCAAAGGCTGCGGCAAAACTCTCAGAACTCGCATCAGCATCCGCATCTTCATCTGCATCCTCATCAGCCTCCTCCAGCGGAAGCGTACATACCCTTTCTATGGATATTTCCGATCGCGGATCCATGCAGAAGCTGGAAAAAGCCTTACAAAACGGCCCTGCGCCCGATCTGCTGATAAATTGTGCCGGTACAGCATATCCCCACTATTTTGAACAGCTGGATTCTGATATATTTGACGCGATGGTAAGCACAAATCTAACGGGAACCTGGAATGTGCTTAAAACCGTTGTTCCTTTTATGCAGCCCGGGGGTGGGGGCAGAATTGTAAACGTCTCCTCAGTCGCCGGACTGGTGGGAACCTTCGGTTATACCGCCTATTCGGCAACAAAATTCGGCATAATCGGATTGAGCGAAGCCTTGCGCAATGAGCTGTCGGTAAAAGGAATCCGGGTGTCGGTACTCTGCCCGCCGGATACCAACACTCCCCAGCTGGAAGAGGAAAACCGGACAAAACCCGCAGAAACACGGGCTATAGCCGGTAATGCCGGAATATTGGAACCTGAACAGGTCGCGAAAAGCCTGTTAAAGGGTCTTAAGAAAAATACCTTTATTATCATACCGGGATTTCAGGGAGTTATGATCAACCTGATAAAACGTCTGTTTCCTGGTCTGCTGTTTTCAATAATTGACAGCACCGCAAAAAAAACTTCAGGAAGAAAGCATGAGTAATACAAAAGAAAAAAAAGAGATTAAACCGGTTCTGGAAAAGTGTTTTGCATTTCAGGACGCAAATATGGCCCGTCTTTCGGGTCTCTATCCGTTTTTCAAACCTATCCAGCGCAACAGCGGAACTAAGGTCTATATAGACAACCGTGAACTGCTGATGGCCGGATCTAACAACTACTTGGGTCTGGCAAATGACCCGCGGCTGAAAGAGGCTGCCGAAAGCGTTGTGGAGCAGTACGGCACCAGCTGTTCGGGGTCCCGCTTTATGAACGGAACTCTGGACCTGCACGAACAGCTCGAGGCTGAATTGGCCGAATTCGTCGGTAAAGAGGCCGCCCTCTGCTATACAACCGGCTACC
>JAIPFR010000016.1 GCA_021736525.1 Spirochaetia bacterium | reverse complement strand
TTGTGCCCGTCCCTGGATCCGGCTGCCGGATTGCTTCCATCATAAAAAGCCCGGATATCACGTATAAGCTGAAGATCCGCTCCGTAGTGCGAGGTGAAAAATTCCGGCCCCTTAAGGTCAAATACCGTCTCTTCAGCTTTCCCCCACTGTATCAGTCGGACAGTTCCTTCCGAACGGACCAGGTATATACGGCCAAGAGTCCCTACCAGTTCGAGGGTTTCCTGATCTGCAGCATGAGGACCGAAAATGCTCCAGAACAGGGATGCCTTGACGCCGTTCTCAAAAGTCAGGTGACAGACTGCATGGTCAATAATATCTGCACCCGGCTGATATACGCAGGTATCTGCCCTATTTCTCTCATCTTCGGCCTGAATCCAGGAGTCATAGCCGAGTACCTGAGTGCCTTCCTGCTGATCGTCAGGATTCAGCTTGCGTCGATAAAGGCAGTCACGATCACATTGGGAACAGCGCAGCGGGGCCTGCGGATCGGGCGGGAATATACCGCTCATACCGCCGGCAGCCGAAACACTGCGGCACCTGCTTTCGGCAAACCAACTGAATACATCAAAATGGTGGCTTGATTTGTCATTCAAAGCTCCCCCGGACCAGGCGGATCTCCTGTGCCAGGTTTGAAAATATCGGGTATAGGGAATGATTGAGCGAATCTGGATCATCTTCAGAGCCCCGATTGCTCCTCCCTTGAGGAGGGCGTAGGATTTGCGCCAGGCAGCTTCATAGCGTCGGGTGAACCCCATTATCAGCGAATTGCCGGTTTCTCTTTCACAGGCAAGAATAGCGGCGGAATCTTCCAGATTCACAGCAATTGGCTTATCAAGATATACTTTTTTACCTGACCGCAGGGCGGTTACGGCAGGAATCCTGTGCTGGTCTGTGTGTGTTGTGATCATGACAATCTGAACTGAGCCTGAAGCGATCAAGTCGGAATAGGAAGCAAATAGTTGAATCGTAAGGTCAAGACCGTTCTTCTGGTAAAGGTTTTCAAGGAAGACCTTGGCATCGCGGCTTCGCTGTGGATTTATATCGTATATTCCGGTTATGGCCATACCGGTTTCCTTCCAGAGCTCAGCAATACGGGCCCCGAGAATATAGCAGCCCCGTTCACCTGCCCCTATCAGTCCTATGCCAATATTTTCTTGCTTTTCCAATCGAACAACCTCGGCTTCATTCCTTTTGCAACCGGTCACAGTCGGTAAAAAAAAGAAGAAGCTTTCGGGAAACAGCTTGCTTTTCTTTTTGCAACCGGTCACAATTAATTGAATTTATCCTAACCCAGGTTTACCGACCTGTCAAGTTCTTCCTTTGAAAGTTTCTTGGAGTTGAAAACGAGAAGAATCCCGGTTACTGCGACAGTGAGAATATCGGCAATCGGCTGGCTTATAAGAATACCGTCAATCCCCAGATATCCCGGCAGTACCAGCAGTAAGGGAACCAGAAAAAGCCCTTGCCTGGACATCGCCAGAAAGGCGGTTTCGCGCCCCTTACCCAGCGCCTGGAAAAAAATTCCGGCTGTATTCTGAAATCCGAGAAACATAAGGGTAACAGCCGAAAAACGCAGCGCCCTTGCACCGACGGCAACAACTCGCGGATCGCGGGAAAAGAGCGAAACCAGCGTCGGTGCAAGCGACAGGAAGAGAATTGAGAAAAATATCCCGACTCCCGAACTGAAGGCAATAGTAACCCGGAGTGATTTCCTGACCCGATGATACTGGCCTGCTCCGTAGTTGAACCCGGCAATCGGCTGAAAGCCCTGCCCGAGACCGAATATTATATAGATTACCAGCGTCAGCAATCTGGTCACAATGCCGACAGCGGCAACGGTCCCGTCCCCGAATACAGCAGCAGCATTATTCATCACCCCCATCGCAACACTCACAAGGACCTGACGGATAAATGTCGGTACACCGATTTTCATTATTTCGGCATAAATTACCCCGGAAAAAGCATAGTGGCGCAGCCCGATACTGATAACCCCCATCTTTTTCGCAAAAAAGCGGATCAGATAGAGCTGGCTGATCAGCTGAGCCGTAATGGTTGCCAGTGCTGCTCCGGCTATACCCATATCAAACCCGAACATAAAAATCGGATCCAGCACCATATTAAGAACGGCACCGGTAATCATAGCCCGCCCACTGTAGGCTGAAGCCCCCTCCGAGCGGACAATATTATTCAGACACATGTTCAGCATCTGAAAGATACTGCCGCCAATAATAATGGAACCGTAGATTTTTGCCCGGTCCAGGATTGTATCAGTGGCCCCGAAAACCTTCAGTACCGGCTCTATTGCTATAACGCCTGCAATGCTGAACGCAATGCCGAGCACTATGCAGGAATAGTAGGCCGTGGCTGCAATGCGGCTGGCGCTCGCGGCGTCTCCTGCTCCCAGCCGTCGGGAGATCGCCGAGCCGGCCCCCACCCCGAACATCAGCCCGATGGAGGAGATGATCATAAAAACGGGAAACAGGACGGCTGCTGCCCCGATGGACGGAGTATCGTTCAGTAGCCCGATATACAGCGTATCTACTACATTGTAGAGGGCAATCGTGAACATCGCCAGGATTGCCGGCGAAGAGAGCTTTATCAGGACCCGCGTAATATCACCGCTTCGCAGCATTTCCTGGCGTTCAGAGGGTTTCATATGACAGCTTTCAGCTCCATCCTTCAGCCCGGATTCGAAGAGAGCGGCATAAGCTGAATATCGATATTGGCTTCCTGCCCGATTTCGTGAAGCTCCTCCCGCAGTTCATCCACCGTTTTAACCGATTCTGCAATAAACTCAATCTTCATACTGAACATTGGTGAGCCGGTAAAAGGGGCGGACGAGGTGTCCGTTTCAAGCTCGCAGATGCTCAGCCCTTTATCACGCAGCAAATTAGTCACAGCATGGACTATACCTGGCGTATTGAGCGAGAGCGTCTTAATAAGATACGGAAGCCCTGTCAGTTCTTTGCGGGCCGGATTCGTCTTCTTGAGGCTTACATGCAGATTTTCAAGCTCCTTCCAGCATTCGCAGTCGTCGGAGAGCTTATCGATAGCTTCTTCACTGCCGTCAATAAGCATTATTACCGCAAAATCGCCGCCCATGCTGATCATCCGGCTCTCTTCAATATTACACGAAAACTGTCGGATTACTCCGGTCAAGTCCCTTACAATTCCAACACGATCCGGCCCCAATGCCGATAAAACTGCATATCCCTTTTTCATAATCCCTCCGGGGTATATGCCGGAAACAACAATCCGGCAATGAATATTTCTGACCTATTCTATATTACCATAATAATTACCGCAATATTCACAGAAGTGAGGTAAATTTTTGTTGAATACCTTCCCCCGGCGTAGTATATTTCATGTATCATGAAAACTTCATCAAATACAACGTCACTTTCCGCCGCTTCTGAAGACCCTGACCCTCATTTATATTACGTATATAGCACCACCGACCTGAAACCTCATACTCCTTACCGATTATTCTCTGAACAACTGCACCTCACACCCACCTCCACCTCTGCCGCTGAACAATCCTGCAGCTGGAATCCGGAGCATGCGGCATGCTGAATCGTATCATTACCATCCTTATCCTCATCTTCCTTTCGGCTGTGTTCTCAGGTACGGAAACGGCATTCACCTCGCTCTCGATTATTCAGGCGAAAGGTCTCCATTCCGGCAAGGGAAAAACCGGACGTCTGGCAGCCAGCCTGATTAAAAAATCAGACATGCTCCTTTCCACCGTCCTCATCGGGAATAATCTGGTTAACATTGCAGCATCAGCCATAACCACAGCCTCAGTTATTCAATACTACGGAAACTATGCCGTGGGAATAGCTACCGGGATACTGACGCTCACAGTCCTGATTTTTGCCGAAATCACACCCAAACAGATTGCGATAATACATAACGAAACAATTTGCCGTATCATGGCGTACCCCATTCAGTTCCTTATCTGGATTATATTTCCTCTAGCTTTTATTATAAACAGCTTCAGTTCAGTCATTACACGGATATTTTCAGGCAAAGAAAAAACCCATATATCCCAGGAAGGAATTCTGCACGCAGTGAATATTGCCCAGAATCAGGGTGTCGTCGAGGACTATGAAACAACGTTTGTCCAGAATGTTTTCAGATTCGATGATATTGATGTTCACGCCATCATGACCCACCGGACTGACGTCTTCAGCTTGCAGGCTGATGAAACTATAGCCGATGTGCTTCCGAAAGTTATTCGCAGCGGATATGCCCGTATCCCCGTGTACGGAGAATCTCCTGAACAGATTATCGGTATTCTGCTCACCCGGGACCTCTTGAAGTACTCAATTGATCAGAACACCTCCAAGTGCATGAAGGACATTGCTAAACCGCCGGTTTTTGTCCCGGAAACCCGCAAGGCCTATGAGATGTTCGGTGCTTTCAAAGCCAACAAACTTCACATGGCAATTGTTCTTGATGAATACGGCGGCCTTTCGGGCATAGTAACCATGGAGGATGTCATAGAGGAGCTCTTTGGAGAGCTGTACGACGAGCATGAGTCAGGCCTGGAAGAACGCATCCTGGATCTGGGAAACGGATCCTACCGGATTATGGGGGATACCCCGATCCAGCAGCTGCAGGATGTTTTTAATTTTGACATTAACCACAGCCGCCATGTCGGGACAGCAGCCGGTTATCTGATAGAGGAGCTGGGAACCATTCCCAGCCCAGGTAAAACGGTCACCACAGAGATTGGATCGTTCCTGGTCCGCTCCATGCGCGGAAACCGCATAGAATTAGTAATTTTCACCCCGGCAAAAAACCCGGACAATGACGAGATCTTTTTCGACTGACAACCGTTAATTGGGGCATGCGGAAAGATAATTTGTCTTTCTGAATCTCTTTGTGAATGTGTAAAAACCATTGACCATTTTTATACCTCACCGTATTATGCCTTCATGAGTAAATATCCTTTTAACACCATAGAGCAGAAGTGGCAGAGCTTCTGGGAAGAAAACAGAACATTCTCAGTTACAGAAGACCCGGCGATACCCGAAGAAAAACGGATGTATGTCCTCGACATGTTTCCCTATCCATCAGGGGCCGGTCTACATGTCGGGCACCCTGAAGGATACACAGCAACCGATATTTATTGCCGTTATCTTCGCATGAACGGCTATAATGTCCTTCACCCTATGGGCTTTGATTCATTTGGTCTGCCTGCCGAAAACTATGCCATACAGACCGGCACACATCCCCGGATAACCACTGAAAAGAATATTGAGCACTTCAGAAAGCAGATAAAGAGTTTGGGTTTCTCCTATGACTGGAATCGGGAAATATCAACCCATTCCAAGGACTACTACCATTGGACACAGTGGATTTTTCTGCAGCTTTACAAGCAGGGGCTGGCTTATGAGTCGGAAACCCCCATAAACTGGTGCCCCGACTGTAAAACCGGGCTGGCTAATGAAGAGGTCAAGGACGGCTGCTGCGATCGCTGCGGTACCCAGGTCACCAGAAAGAATATCCGGCAATGGATTCTGAAAATCACCCATTATGCTGACCGGCTGCTCGAAGACCTCGAGGATCTTGACTGGACCGAATCGATTAAGGCTCAGCAGCGAAACTGGATTGGAAGAAGCGAAGGTGCTGATGTAATCTTCCAGATAGAGGGCGGCAAGGGTGATATTGAAGTCTACACAACCCGACCCGACACCTTGTTCGGGGCAACCTATATGGTACTTTCTCCCGAGCATCCGCTGGTACCGGTTATAACCACCCCGGATCAGCAAAAGCTGGTTGATATGTACATAGAAGAAGCGGCAAAAAAATCCGACCTCGAGAGAACCGACCTGGCCAAAGAAAAAACAGGTGTTTTTTCCGGATCCTATGCGATTAATCCAGTTAACGCTAAGCTCATACCGATCTGGATCGCCGATTATGTTCTGATCTCCTACGGTTCCGGGGCCATCATGGCTGTTCCCGCACACGACGAACGTGACTGGGATTTTGCAAAAGAGTTCAATCTGCCCATTATTCCGGTACTTGAAGGGGGTGATGTTACACAGGCGGCCTTCAGCGGCGACGGAGTGCACATCAATTCCGGATTCCTGGATGGACTGAACAAGGCTGATGCAATCAGTACCATGATCGATTGGCTTGTAAAGAAGAAACTGGGCAAAAAGGCCGTCAACTACAAACTCCGAGACTGGGTTTTCAGCCGCCAGCGTTACTGGGGAGAACCGATACCGCTGGTGCATTGCGAATCCTGCGGCACCGTTCCTGTTCCGGAAGAAGATCTGCCGCTGGAGCTTCCAGAAGTTCCCGCTTATACCCCATCAGGCACCGGTGAAAGTCCGCTGGCCACCATACCGGATTGGGTACAAACTGTGTGCCCGGTTTGCGGAGGCAAGGCGAAACGTGAAACGAACACGATGCCTCAGTGGGCAGGCTCCTGCTGGTACTACTTGCGCTATCTGGATCCGAACAACACCGAATCTCTTGCTTCACCGGAAAAGATTTCCTACTGGATGCCGGTCGATCTCTATGTCGGCGGAGCTGAGCACGCGGTGCTCCACCTGCTCTACGCAAGATTCTGGCATAAAGTGCTCTTCGACCTCGGCCTTGTAAACACCAGGGAACCCTTTCAGCGGCTGGTGAATCAGGGCATGATTACCTCCTTTGCCTATCAGCGAAAGGATAAGTTTCTGGTTGCGGCAGATATGGTGGAAGAGATCGGGCCCGAAGTATTTATCGAAAAGGCAACCGGAGCCAGGCTTGAGCGGGTAATAGCAAAAATGTCAAAAAGCCTGAAAAATGTTATCAATCCTGATGATATTATTCATGATTACGGTGCCGATTCCATGCGTATGTATGAAATGTTCATGGGTCCGCTGCAGGTATCAAAACCCTGGTCAACAAGCGGTCTCTCGGGTGTCCATCGATTCCTGGAACGGATATGGCGTCTGGCTTCGGAGCGCGAACTGGCTGCTGAAAGCGGTCAGGCTCCCGAAGAACTGGTTAAGGTTCTGCATAAAACATTGAAAAAAGTGTCGCATAACACTGCAGCACTGGAATTTAATACCGCCATTGCGCAGATGATGATCTTTATAAACGAGCTCTACAAGGCTGATCGCCTGTACCTTGAAGTCTGGGAACCCTTTATCCTCATTCTCGCACCGTATGCACCTCATATGGCAGAAGAGCTCTGGGAGATGCTGGGACATAAAAATTCTATCGCATTTGAACCCTGGCCCCAGTGGGATGAAAATCTGACGAAAGAGCAGGTTTCCCAGATTGTCCTGCAGGTTAACGGCAAAGTCAGGGCTAAATTTGACCAGCCGGTCGGTCTCGATCAGGATTCCCTCCGGGAAAAAGCACTTGCCCATGAACGGATTCAGGAGTGGATCAAGGACAAAACTATAATTAAAATAATTGTGGTGCCGGACAGGCTTGTTAACATTGTAGTCCGCTGAGTCGGAACAGATACAGATGCTGTCGGTTAGTGTTTCAAGCTGCGATATAGCCTCTCTTTTTCTGAATGCTCCTTTCGCGGAAGCAGAAAAAGAGGAGATACGGTTTCTTGAATTATCCGGTAATCAGGACGATTTTTCAGAATTTTTTTCTCCATGGCCGGAATCGAATAGAAAAGAAACAGACTCAGCATTCCGGCAGGAAAGAGTAGAATAATAAGTTGCCCCTGGTTTGAAGCAAGCGAAAAAACAGCCGCGCCAAACCAGAAAAGCACCTCTCCAAGATAGTTCGGATGGCGTGAGTATTGCCAGAGACCTGTGGTAATTACCCCCGGGACATGATTCTGATTTTTACGGAAACGGTAGAGCTGAACATCTGCAGCTGACTCAAGTGTAGTACCAAGCAGCATAATCACAAGACCGGAAAAGCCATAAAAATACGCTGCTGCGCTGCAGACCGTTAACCAGTACGTTATGGGCCGGAATGCAGGCTATAAAGACCATCATGGTCGGAAAAAGATGGATTGCCGCAAAGCTTACCAGCCAGTAAGATCGGGGAAAGCTCCTGCGAAACCCCACATAGCGCCAGTCTTCATCCTGCAGCCCCTTCCAATTCAAAGCCCAGTTAATAGTAAGGCGTCCTGACCAAAAGAGTACGGCTGCAAAAAGGCTGCTGCAATGTAGATAAAAGATGATGTTTTTGATTCCCATGAAGCATTACTTTAGACCGCCGACTTTGTGTTATGTTTTGGCTTTCTGCATTGTAAAATAACTATCGATAAGGGACAATAACTTCTGCCGGCTTTTTTTTATCGCAGTCCTGCTTTTTTTACGGAGGAAGCTGTTCAATATACCAGAATGCCTCACTTTCACCTCCGATAACCAGCAGACAGAGGTTTTCTGAGGGAAGCAGATATCTGAATGTTCCTTTAAAAAAACCCGATATCCGAACGCTGCTTCCAGTATGAATACTTATACCCTCCCGTTCCGGGGTATCTGGAATCCAATAACCCTGCGGGATTCCGTACATTTCAAGCTTATACTCCGGGAGCAGCTCAAACGCGGCTGCATCAAGATGTCCAAGAAGAATATCTCGATAGATTGGCTCACGTCGCACCCTCCAGCCATTTCCCGAACCTGCTTCTACGAGCAGGCGTGAAAAAACTGTCCCATCAATATTCGCACTCGCACCTGCCGCATACTCCTCCACAGAAAGCAAAATATCGGCTGCAGCACCCTCAGCATAGGTCAAATGCACTTCAGGCTGTGAACTACCACCTTCAGGATTTACGGGGTTGAGAAGGCCCCCTACAGGAGTACCGGTTCCGTTCGGATACGCAGCAAAAACAAGCAATCCTCCTTTGGTCGCCTCAATAACAACCTTGCTTGTTCCTGCAGCAACATGCTGCTCCCTGATTCCTGTAAGGGAATCTGTCCACCGCAGCAGATACCAGAATTCTTGACCGGAGGCCAATTCCCAGGGTGATTTTTCGGCAAGATGGACAATGATCTGCCGTTCCCTGCTGATCATTGAGCAGGAGACCATCAGCAGGACGAAGAGAAGAAAGAATCCCGTTTCCAGAAATTTCAGTACTTTTTTCCCGTTTTTCATATATATATAAACTCAAAAAAAAGCCGAAATTATTCAAAATGGCGGAAACTATTTGTATTTTTTTCCACACAAAAAAAGTTCCCGTCAGGAACTATTGTGGTAGATATGCTTGTGTTATTCCAATTTCAGGAACAATTTAACAACGTTGCTGTACCAGATATGATTTACGGATATCTTTCAATACCATGCGATACTCCCGGGTTGAAAAATCTGCATACGTCCAGGGCAGCGGCTGAAATTCTCCCTTCATGAATATCAAGGTTACTTCACCGTATAACCCTCTTCCAATGGGAATACGATGCCCCCGATCTTTCGTCGTTGCAAGCACCAGCCTCGTCGAAGAAAGCAGCCCGGGATCAAGATTAACGGTCCTCTTACCGCCTTCTGCCAGTTCGACTTCTATCAGGTTCGTCAGTTCCTTAATTCCGGCAAGCTCATCGGGCTGAACAAGTTGTTTTATTACGGCAAAGTGCTTCTGTAAATCCGGTCCCATCTCTCCCTTGTAATAGTCGGTATAAGTAAAGGGATAGGGTCCATCTATACGTTCAATTTCCCCGAAGCTTCCAGAAAGCCTCTCAAGCAGTATCGGGGAAAGACTTGTGCTTGACGAAAGAACTCCGATTATCAGTTTTTCCGGAATATAATCTGCTGCAGATCCCATACGCACCTTGCTATCGGTCAGAATAGAACGTCCCAAGACTTCGAAAGGTCTCACTGCTTCCCTGCAGACTGGCGCAAGCTGCCTGATATGTCGTCAGATCCGGTATCTCAGTTTCCACGAAAAACATATATTCCCAAGGGCGTCCGTGAATCGGTCTCGATTCGAGCTTTTTCATGTTAAGACCGAAACCTGCCATGGTTTTAAGACTTGTAAAGAGGGCTCCCGGCTTGTCTGGAGTAGAAAAGACCATAACCCCGCGATTGTGCCGACTGCCGCCTGAAACTGTTTCAGCTTTCTCTTCTCTCGCTATTATGTAAAACCGGGTATAGTTTCGCGGGTTTGTCTCAATACCTTCCTTGAGGATTGCCATTTCGTAGTAATCAGCAGTTTTTTTGCCGGCAATTGCTGCATATTCGGGATTTTTCTGTTCCGCTATATAGGCAACTGCACCTGCTGTATCAAAAAAAGGTACCCGCTCAATATCAGGATATCGATCCAGGAAATCAGAACACTGTGCAAGTCCCTGGGGATGGGAAAAGACCTTTTTTATCATCCCCGGATCTGCTCCCCTCATACCAATAAGATTATGAGTAATCCTTATCTGCTGTTCTCCGACAACCGCAATATCAGGATGGCGGAGAAGTAAATCGAAATTATCATTTATTGTTCCGGCAAGGGAGTTTTCCACCGGAATAATGCCGCAAGCTGCTTCTCCTGTCATAACGGCGGTGAAGACATCCTCAAAGCGCCGGCAGGGCCTGGCTTTGAGTCGGCCTCCGAAATATTGATTAAGGGCAATCTCACTGTATGCCCCATGGACCCCTTGAAAGGCGGCATATTCTTCATTTCCTGAAAGACTTTTTTTATCGGCAGAACTGATTATGACAGGCTGCTTCTCAGGTGCCAGCTCAACCGACTTTCCAATAACCGGAACCAGCGCCTGAATATCACGCATAAGCTGCTCAAATTGTTCTGGGAAAAGGGACTGCGGACCATCTGACAACGCTTTTTCTGGATGGTTGTGCACTTCGATCATTAGCCCGTCAGCCCCTGCCGCCACAGCGGCAAGGCTCATAGGCAGAACTTTTTCGCGCAGCCCGGTTGCATGGCTAGGATCGACTATAACAGGAAGATGACTGAGTTTATGAACCACAGGTATCGCACTGATGTCCAGGGTGTTCCGGGTGTACGGTTCAAAGGTTCTGATACCTCGTTCACACAGAATAACATCATACGTTCCATGTGCCATAAGATATTCAGCGGCCATAAGCCATTCTTCGATGGTTGCCGCCAGTCCTCTCTTCAGCACAACCGGTTTTCCAACGCTGCCGACTTCCTTCAGCAGCTCAAAGTTTTGCATATTTCTGGCACCGATCTGGAACATATCTATATACTTTGCCATCATTTCCACGTGGGCCGGGTTAACAACCTCACTGGTTATAGGCAGGTTGTAGGCATCTCCTGCATCACGCATCATTCTCAGGCCCTCTTCACCAAGGCCCTGAAACGAATAGGGAGATGTTCTCGGCTTGAAGGCTCCGCCTCGAAGTACTACTGCGCCGGATCTGCTGACTTCTTTTGCTATGGCAAATATCTGCTCACGGTTTTCAACTGCACAGGGTCCGGCAATGACAGCAATACGATTGCCGCCGAATTTTATTTTTCCAACCTTAACGATGGTATCTTCTTTCTTGAGTTCTCTGGAAGCAAGTTTATAGGGACGGGATATCGGGATAACCTTCGCAACCCCGCTGAATAACTCAACCTCACGCAGATCTACCCTGGCTATACCCACTGCACCGAGAATAGTTTCTTCATCACCGGTAATTTCCCGCACCTTGAAATTATTTCTTTCCAGATAGGCATAAATATCTTTCTTCTGAGGCTCTGTAATGTCCTTTTTCAATACTATGATCATAGCACTAACCTAGTGAGATCGGATGCCCATGTCAAGATAAGGGGCTGGACTGCAAACAAGTTTAGCCGCTGAAAATGAATTGTTTTTATGATATACTTCCGTTGCAGAATATTTTTTTCAGGAGAATAGTACAGGTCGTGCATAATATCGCATTGGAATACTGGGATTCTGTTTTTTCTTTGTTTACTCAGGCTTTAAAAGAACGCGGAGCAGCTTTGCCCTCTGTTTCTGAAATTGCTTCCGGCTCAAGAAAATCCCCTTATAGGGTTCTCATATCTACTGTAATATCGCTGCGTACAAAGGATGCTGTAACACTTTCCGCTTCAAATCGTCTTTTTGCCAAGGCAGACACTCCTGAGCAAATGATCAAGCTCAGTCAGGAAGCAATTGAACAGTTAATTTTCCCTGCAGGATTCTACCGGAACAAAGCTAAGAATATTTTAACCATTTCGAAAATCCTTTTAGATACCTATAACGGCAAAGTCCCCCCGAATCGTGAAAAGCTGCTTTCCCTTCCCGGGGTCGGGGTTAAAACTGCAAATCTGACCTTAAACCTGGGCTTCAATATCAATGCCATCTGTGTCGATACTCACGTCCATCGCATTGCAAATCGCTGCGGATGGATAACAACCAAAAATCCTGACGAATCTGAAAAAGCACTGGAACTTATTATGCCTGAAAAATATTGGATTCCGCTTAACGAGCTGCTTGTCACTTATGGTCAGCTGATATGCACCCCGCTGTCTCCACGTTGTTCAGAATGTCCGATTACAATAGACTGTCCGAAGCAGGGAGTCAAAAAGACCCGTTAGTTTTTTAAATTGCCTCCCTGCACTTATTGATTTAACACTTAACACATGTTAGCATATGGTCATGAATTTAGTTGAGAAGCTTGATTTGCTTTCGCAGGATGCCCAGTATGATTTAGCTTGCGCGTGCGGAACAAAAAACGGTTCTGACCATCGTAAAAGGGGCAGGGACGGGAATTGGCTGTATCCTGTTACGGTGCCCGGCGGTGGAACCGGCATTATGCTCAAAACCCTGATTACTAACGCATGTACCAGCGACTGTCGCTACTGCCCCCTTCGACTTACAGGGCAGAGCCGTAGAATAAGCATTTCCCCCGATGAGCTGGCAGCCTTTTTTATTCAAATTTGCCGCAAAAAAAAACTTATAGGGATTTTCATAAGCTCAGGAATCCTTGACACACCCGACCGTTCCATGCAGCTTCTTACCGATACCGCTGCAATTTTACGGTATAAGTATCACTACCGGGGATATATTCATATAAAGATAATTCCCGGATCTTCCCCTGAAGCTGTTTCCAGAGCTGTTTCTCTTGCTTCAGCTGTATCACTGAACATCGAAACCCCGGGAGAAACCTATTTCAAGCCGTTGTCAAATACAAAAAAATATCTGACTGACATAATCGAGCCGCTCAAGCTTATCAGTTCCCTCACAGCAAAGGGCTCACGCTACAGCAAGGTTTCATCAACAACCCAGTTCATTGTGGGCGCTTCAGATGAACCTGACAGTGCCATACTCAACTATATGTGGGGTTTATACGACCGGCTTCATTTCAGTCGTATTTATTTTTCCGCCTATCAGAAAGGCCTGGGAAGTCCAGAGATACCAGGCGAGCTAAAAAACGACATACCTTCTGAGGATCTCTACCTCCGTGAGCACCGTTTGTATCAAAGTGATTTTCTCATGCGATCCTATGGCTTCAAGCTTGAAGATTTCAGCTGTATGCCTGACGGAAGCCTGGATCTTTCTCGTGATCCCAAGCAGGTGTGGGCAGACAGAAACCCTGATTTTTTTCCTATTTCCTTGAAAAAAGCCTCTAAAGAGGAGCTGCTTCGTGTTCCCGGCTTAGGTCCGGTTCTGGTCAAAAGGATTCTGGATTATCGGCACCAAACGCCAATCAGTACGTTGGACTCAATTCGCATGCCGAATCATTTAATGAAGAAAGCTTCCCACTATCTTTCTCTATAGGTTTCTTTTATGATGGAACCATGATTCTTGTCAGTGCCTGCCTTGCAGGAATCCCCTGTCGCTATGACGGCGGAAGTTTTTTATATGCACCTCTTTTACAGCTTATTCAAAAAGGGGCAGCAGTTCCGGTTTGTCCGGAAACAGCCTGCGGTCTTCCAACCCCAAGGGCCTGTATTGAACTTCATTCTGAATCAAGGCATGCATTCGATTCAGCCGGCAATGATTTCACCCTTCTAATCCAAGAAGGAATTAACGAAGTTCTCAGTCGTTTCGACACAAAGCTGATAACTGCTGTCGTGCTTAAGGATAAGTCCCCGACCTGCGGATCGTTACATATTTATGACGGTTCTTTCTCCGGCAGGACTATTCCAGGAATCGGGTTGTTTGCTGAACGCCTTCACAGCTTAGGAATTCCACTTTTTACAGAAAGCAGCTTTCTTATAGAAAACAGTTTCCAGTTCATTTCCCCTTTTTCTTTCCTTTGATTTTTCCCGCCTGAGCCAGCAGCACCCCTGCAAGGACTACGCCCATACCGATGATTTTACTGCTGGAAAACTGTTCTCCAAAAAAGAGAAAGGAGACAATAGCTGTTATTACCGGAACGAGATTCACCAATCCGTTAGCTCTCGAAGGACCGATCTGCTGAATTCCATAATTAAGAAAAATAAAAGCCAGGCTTGATGCAAATACCGCAAGAAACAGAATGCTGAAAATGGTCTCACTATTCGGGACTACCGCAAATGCATCTGAAGCTTCAAAGATGAAAAAAACAGGCAGAAAAAAGAGCAGACCCAGAGAATTCTGAACTGCTGTTATGGTCAATGGTGAATAGGAGACAGGAAGCCTTCTGACAGCCAGAGAATACAGTACGGCTGAAAAAACGGCACCAAAAAGAAGCAGCAGCCCCTTTGCTGTAAAGTTACGGATCAGGGTGTCTTCTCCTCTGGAAAAGGAAACAAGCAGGACAACTCCGATCAATGAAAGCAAAGCGCCTGATATTGGATAAAACGTAAGTTTTTCCTTGAGGAAAACCCTGGCTCCTATCGGGGTGAAAACCGGAATTGTAGCTATTATTACCGAAGAAATGGCTGCTGATACTGACTGCAGACCGAACGTCTCGAAAAGAAAGTAAAAAAATGGCTGAAAAAGAGCAATCAGAAGAAATTTTGGAAGATCACCCCACCGGGGAAACCCTTTTCTGCCGTACAGGATCGTATTTATACTCATAAGCAGAACAGCTGAAATAATCAGTCGAGCAGTTACAAGAGAGATCGGCTTATATTGAGTCAACGCAACTCGCGTCGCTGGAAAAGAAATACCGTAAAACACCATCGATAGAGAAACAAGGGCGGTCGCAAGAAACGTACGGTTCTTTGTATTATCTTTTTCCATTGATTGAGTATACTCATACCTTCTCCCTGCCGCAATAATCTTTCGGAAGAAATCGTTGCTGTTCTTTGGCATAGTATGGTAGTCTTTCCCTATGCTGATACCTTCCGGAACTGCAGAAATAGAATTTATTGTTAAAAAATCACGGTTTATAGCGTATGCATGCTATATTGAGAGTTCTGAAGATGCTAAGCAGATAATTGCAGAGGCCCGGCAGAAACACCCCGGAGCATCTCATGTCGTTCATGCCTGGATATTAGGTGAAGCACGCAGTCTTTTCAGTATGAGTGATGACAGGGAACCTCGGTATACCGCAGGCAAGCCGGTACTGGAAGTGGTTAAAGGAAGTGGTCTCACAAATATTCTGGTTCTGGTTATCAGGTATTTCGGCGGAGTAAAACTTGGTACCGGCGGCCTTGTCCATGCCTATTCAGAGGCAGCAAAACAAGTACTTTCGCTTGTAAGAAGAACAGAAAAAGTCTCAAAAATACATTTTTTATTATATATTGAATACGTATTTTATGATCAGGCAAAAAAAATACTTTCAGCATACAATACAGAAATTCTCCGAGAAGATTTCGGCACAGGAATACTTATTGAGGGAACCGTCCCTGACAGGGGGAACGGAGGCGCAACTGGAAGTGAGCATGGGAATGAGAGTGAGGCGGATGCTCTTTCCCGAGAAATCACCAACCTCACCTCCGGCAAATCGCGGCTTACCTTGAAAGAGTAACGATCGGTCGTTTTTAAATCCGGCTGTTTTTGAGTACAACTACCCTCAACTCAGCTTGGAGTTTTCTTCATTTCCAGTTTTTAACAGCTACGGCCAACTCTCTGGCCATCTGAAACCCTGCTGCCCGAGCGACCTCGGTAGGAGCACCCTGATATTCAACTGTACCTATGCAATCCCACTTCAGGGATTTAGAAAATTCGTCGTACTGCTTCTGAGCTCCGCCTGACCACCCATACGATCCGAAACGCATAGCTTTCCGATTATAAACATGGCTTCGATCCAGAATATCCAGAATCGCATACATGGGGGGAAACATTTTGTATTCATAAGTCGGAGTTCCGATAATTAAACCTGATGATTTCCATGCTGATGCCAGTACAAAAGAAGCATGCTCTTGAGGCACGCGGTGCACAGTAACAGGAATATTTTCTGCTTCTACTCCCTTTATAACCGAATCCAGAAGTGCTTCTGTATTACCGTACATGCTGCTCCAAACAAGCGTAACTTCCTGTTCTGCTGGTCCGTTCATATAGGAAGCAAGTTTCAAATAGTCTCCAATTATTTTTTTCGGGTTTTCTCTCCAGATAATTCCGTGACTCGGAGCAATTATTCTAATATTTTCATTTTCCAGCTTTTTAATACCACGTTCAACAAAGGGTGAAAAAGCTGAAACAATATTTGCATAGTACCTCAGCGTTTCCCGCTCAAAAAACTGGTGTTGAGATGTTGACAGCTGATCATCAAAAACAGCCTCGCCCACTTTACCGAAAGCACCGAAAGCGTCACAGCTGAATAGAACCCCGGCTTCGGGTTCGAATGTCATCATTGTCTCCGGCCAGTGAATATTCGGGGTGTCCACAAAAACAAGTTTTCGTCCGCCCAGGTCAAGCGTGTCTCCTGTTCCAACAGCCTGAACATTATCCTCAATACCATAGAACGCTTTAACCAGGGGAACCGCTTTCTTTGAGCATAAAATACGGATTGCCGGATTTCTTCGCCGCAACTCGGCAAGCCACCCCGTATGATCCGGTTCCATATGGTTCAGCACGAGAAAATCAATATCCTCAAGCTGAATTTGAAGAGATTTAAGCTGTACTGTTATTTCATCCACAGCACCTTCCCAATCTTTTACCATATCAATAAGGGCTGTCTTATCCCCCCTTACTATATATGAGTTTAACGATACGCCATTGGGAATTGGCCAGATGCCCTCAAACAGATCTCTTGAGCCAATATTGGCGCTTATCCTGAAAATACCATCTGTTAATTCTACTGCTTTAATCATAACTGTAGCCTTCCTGATTTTTTCATTGTGGTGGAAAGGTATGCTTCCGCCTGAATTCATAGGATCATCTGCAATTATACAGGAAGCCAGAGAAACTTTCAAACCCGGGTAATCGCTGCCCCACGGATAATCACTAAACAGCTTTTAAGGTTCAGGGATATACATTCTTGAAACAATTTCTTATGATGATTCTATGCGTATTCTAAAACTGCATCTTCACCATGATATACCATACATTCTGATAAGGGATGAATCAGTTGATTTCCTTAACCCTTTTGCCGCTTTGGAGATGATAGATGCCCATATACGATCCTTTGTCGGACCTTCGTACCGCTGCTCCGAGGCTTCATTATTTGCAAATATATCGAATATCAAAGAGGGTATCGATACAGACAGTACCGTCTGCGGCTTTTCTCTTATTCCGGATCCGCATACACAGAAAAAATCTGTTAACTTGTTTCCAAAATTTTATGAAAGCATTTTGCCAAAAGGAAACTATCTGTTTACTCAGCTTGCCGGTTCGAAACCCGAAATCATTTTAAATTCACTATCAAAAATTCATGCATATTTTAAGCAAAATAATGAGCTTTCGGACTCAAAAAAATTAATTTTCAGAATGGTAAACGAAACCGGGGGAATTCTGGCAATCAACCGGAAGGATATTGTTTTTCAGTTCTGCATCCCTTTAGACTAGGAATAGTGACTTTTCAACACCTTTTTCTTTTACATAACTTGCATACAATTAACACGTTATCTAATACATGTATCGTTCAAACTCCAGAAGCATACAGGATAGGAACAATAATCGGGACTATAATTGTCAGTATAATCCCATGTGCCAACGCCAAAGGAACATAGTTAACCCCGCAGAATTTTTCCACCATAGGAAGGGTTACATCCATACTGGTAGC
>JAIPFR010000015.1 GCA_021736525.1 Spirochaetia bacterium | reverse complement strand
CAGAGCAGGACATCATTACCAGCACTGCCCGCAGCCGGTTTGGAATTCCGGCCCTGTTTCCATTCCAGCGCCTGGTTATCAGCAACATTCTTGAGGGGTCAGGGTATTTCGGTTCCGAAATCGCGGAAGAATCGTTTCACCGCCAGATTGTCATCCTTCCTACCGGTTCGGGGAAAAGTCTCTGCTTTATGCTCCCCGGGGCCCTGATGGAGGGCATTACGCTGATAGTCTTTCCGCTTCTCTCCCTTATAGCGGATCAAGCCCGACGTCTCGAAGAAGCTGGACTCTCCTGCGCGGTTATCAGAGGAGGACAGTCGAAGGAAGAGCGAAAAAAGCTGTTTGACTCCGCGATGAAGGGAGAATTTGTATTTATTCTGACCAATCCGGAAATTCTCCAGCAGGAGGGGCTGAGGAAAAAGCTGGCCGGGCTGCCAATTGCTCATGCGGTAATCGATGAGGCGCACACCGTCAGCGAGTGGGGGACGACGTTCCGGCCTTCCTACCTGGGTGTCGGGAAAGCTCTCAGGGAACTGGGGACCCGCCAGGTTACCTCTTTTACCGCTACTGCGGCCCCTGAGGCTATTGCCGATATAACTGCATATGTCTTTAACGGTGAGGGGGCTCACCTGATCAGGGGCAATCCGGACCGGCCGAATATTTCCTACCGGGTGGTGCCCTCTCTTTCGAAAATGCATGATCTGGCAAAGCTCATCGATCCGCAGAACGGGATGCAGCGTCCGCTTATCGTTTTCTGCGGTACCCGCCTGACTACGGAAAGAACTGTTGTCGAACTGCGGCTGCGGCTCCAGGACAGCCGAATCAGGTATTACCATGCGGGCCTTCCCAAGGAGGAGCGGAAGGAAATCGAGCAGTGGTTTTTTCATTCACAGGACGGGGTGCTGCTTGCTACAACTGCCTACGGGATGGGGGTGGATAAGGCCGGTATTCGCTCGGTTATTCATTATCATCTTTCATCTTCCGCCGAGGCGTACCTGCAGGAGACGGGCCGGGCCGGCAGGGATACAAAGCCCTCTCAGGCCGTGCTTCTGCTGGGTGCTGAAGAGGCTTCTCATCAGGGAAAGGCTACCGAAGATTCGGGGGCAGTTTCAGATTCCCGTGTCAGCGTGCGGCAGGGCAGCAGGCGAAAGAAAGTTCTGCTGCAGGTTTTTACCAACGGATCTGTCTGCCGCAGAAAAGCCCTTTTAGAAATGCTGGAAGCTGAACCTGAGGTCTGTTTCGGGTGCGATATCTGTGACGGCACCCGTCAGCTGTTCGCTGAAGGAGAACGGGAAATCATCAGCCTGGTCAGGCGGCATCAGCTTATCCATACCATCAATGATGCGGCAGCAATTCTGGAAGGGCGCTTTTCACTGGCCGTCCGCAGAGATAAGCTGTACCGCTTCAAGGGATTCGGGGCGCTCTCCGGGTGGGAGCAGGATGATATCAGGCGGGCGCTCTATTCGCTGGTTTCTGTCGGGGTTCTCCAGTTTGCCCGCCGCGGTCCGTGGAAGCAGCTGCTGAGAACTGCCGGGTATCCTTTTACCCGTAGGGACCGGAAACCGTCAAGCTTGCTGGAAGCTGTTAATACACTTCTAAACAAGGATTAAAGTTCCGCTGCAGTGATATCATCGGTTATGAGTTCATTTATCGTTCCTGATTTTAGTGAACCGATAATAGCCTTAACTTTGTATGTTCCTAAAACCACAGCTAACCGCCGAGGTATTTTCATTAGAATTTCTATGGGAATGGAAACAAGTCTATCTTCTAAAGCAGAAGAGACAAATTTTCCATCGATAGTAAAGCAATGTCCTAATATATCTCCAATCGAGTGCATCGTTTTCAGGTAATCACGCTCACTGCTTTTGACAAGTGATGGTGAAAGCAAAGTTCCGCTTTCAATTGCCCCAACTCCAAAAATTGCCATATCACACTTACTCCAGAGGTCAAAGACAACTTTTCCAGTTTCAAAATTATTAAAAAATCTATATCTGGCTTCCTTGCTTTCTGCAGTAGCATAGTTTGCTATATAGGTGCCTGCTGCATCTAATTTCTGGCAGGTTTCTTGTATGATTGAAAATGGATTTTCTTTCGTGACATCTGCAAGTCCACCCATAAGCTGTACTATATGGGTATTCTGTGTCTTCATGGGAGTTAAATATTTTACCAATTGACCTATTGTTCTTCCAATCCCTATTCCTATTGTCAAGTTTGAGGGGGGTGCCGTACTCAATATAAATGCAGCTGATCTTGCAACATGATCACGCATTGCACTCAGATCAGACTCTGGATTTTTTAGAACCAGAACAGAATGAACTCCGTACTCCTTGGAGATTTTTTCCTCAAGTTTTTTATCCCTTTTATAGGGTACCTTCACAATTGTCTGGACTATTTCCTGATCCTTGGCTTTTTGCAACATTCTGGATACTGTCATTTTCGACATACCAAGAACGTTAGCTATTTCCTGTTGTGAAAATCCATTTTCATAATGCATTATGGCAACTTGGGATAATTGGTAATCAATCAAATTCCACCTCTACATAAAACTTAGTTTACTATTTGGAGCTGCTCCATACTTTCCCGCATACTTTGTTTTAAAATGTTTTTGAACAGTTTAATATACCTCTTATACAGTATGGCATTGTTATTATCAGGTATATACTCTTTTTCAAACTTGCCACTTTGCAATATCCTGGGAACATCTGAAAAATCATTAAACACACCCAACCCCTTAAGTGCTACCAGACCGCTTCCTAGCAAAGCATACTGCCGATCGGGGAGTACTCGATATCCACGGTTCAAAATATCAGCTTTTACGGCATTCCAGAGTCCGTCCTTTACTCCCCCCCCAATGGCATATATGCTTTCTGGATGAATAT
This sequence comes from Spirochaetia bacterium, assembly GCA_021736525.1. Taxonomy (GTDB): domain Bacteria; phylum Spirochaetota; class Spirochaetia; order JABMQR01; family JABMQR01; genus M55B182. Next base: position 16,402 of record JAIPFR010000015.1, on the reverse strand, counting down.
CTGGAAATACTGACAAAATTGCTTCAACTCCCAACGCATAGTCAATTCCAAGCCCTTCCAACATAGCTCTGTACATGTGCGCCTTTGTATGACCCCAGTTTAGCCCCAACCATGCTCCCCTGACAGCATCATCATATGGACACTGTCTACCCCCTAGATAAGGATAAAAAAGCAGCCCTTCAGCTCCAGGCGGGACCTGTCTGGCTATATCGCTCAGGTCTTTAAGAGATTTCTCAGAGGTAATTTCCTCACTAAACCATTTCAGGGAGATCCCGCCCCCATTAATATAGGTAAAAGCAATATACTTACCTGAAATTGCAGAGGGCATATACATAACCGTTTTATTCTTTTTATCAGGCCGGAAAGTATCTACAGTACAGCACAAAAGTGTTGTACTGCCAGAAACATCGAGAAGCTGCCCTTTTTCTGTAAAACCGGCTCCCAGAAACCCTGCCGGCTGATCGCCAATTCCGGCAAAAACAGGTAAACCTTGACGAAGATTTGCTTTTTCTGCTGCATATTTGGACATTGACCCGATCTGTTCCCAAGGTGACAGAATATTTGGCATAGTAGGCAGGTCCAGTTCACAAGCTTTGGTCAGTTCTTCCGACCATGTAAGGCTTTCAGCGTTTTCATTTCCGAAAAAAGCCAGTGAAGTATAGTCGATAAATGCTTTATCAGCTTCGAGATTTGCAATTTTCCCCGTTACATATGCTCCCAAGGTCACGAATTTTCGTATTTTCTTATAAACCGACGGGTATTCGCGTTTCCACATCATCATTTTCGGTGTATTACGTGGCGATCCGCAGGAAATGCTGACCAGCTCATTTTTGAGCATCTGGTGAAGCAGTTTATTATAACGCTCCGATCTGATATCCAGTCCCATATCCAATCCGGTTACCGCATTGTACGACTCATCAATCCCTATTATTCCTCCCATTTGTCCATCTATAGCCATTCCTGCTATCAGTTGCGGATCGATTCCAGATACGGCAACCGCTTCCTTCATAATATCAAGTGTTTTGCGGAGGAAATCGTCAGGACTCTGCTGCATGCGTCCTGGTCCTTCTGCTACCAGTTGTGTATCCCAATAAACTTCTGAGAGCAATTCTCCTGTGCTGTCAACCACTCCAGCCTTTATTCCGCTGGTACCAAGATCGACACCAACTACATATGTACTCATATTTCAACCCTTTTCTATGGAAATGCTTTATAGGAGAAGTTTAACGGAAATCTGTAACAAGCAAGCTTCCTTGAACACTAGATGGTTTCAGCATGAGAAAGCAGGTAGCTCTCCGCTTCCGGTGACCATAGACCGTTATGGCGCTTAACAATTATCGCCAGTTCGGCAATGACTGAATCGTGCTTCCCTTTTTCCTCAAGCTCATCCAAGGCAGTCAATTCCATTTTTATTCCTGTATAAATCAGCTTTTTCCCCCCCGGTATTCTCGGCAGATTCAAGGTTGTCTCTGCAACCGCATTGAGCCCCCCAATATGTGTTACCATGGCTGTCGGGTTAATACTTCCCTTATCCATCAATCTAATCGCTTCAAGCATGTCGTCTGTATTGCCTCCTGATGTACCCGATATATGATGAGAGAGGTAGTGAATATTGTAAAAATTGAGTGTTGCGGAAAACTTATTGTCTGTGGGACCTGCAAAAAAATTCAGACAGCCATCAAATCCAAGAATTCTATCTCCCTGTTCCACAACCTGTTGTACCGGAGCAAATACAAACACATCATCAAAGCCTTTATTTTCTGTTAATGAAAGAATATACTCATCCGGGTTCTGCACCTGGGCAGTATTGACATATACCAACTTGATTCCTTGTTTTTCCGCATCTTCCGGACGATAAATTGATGCAGCTCTGTCAAGTCTGTCTTGATCGATATCGGTAACAACCAGTAATGACGGGCGTTTATCATCATTATGTAAAGCGTAGTCAATTGCCCCCAGTCCCATGGGACCTACTCCTGCCAGAATGGCCATCTTTCCGTTCTCTTTTATGCCCATATGAAAATTATAGTTATCTTCTATGTGATACGAAGCTTTGAAGGCTGCCACTATGCAGGACATCGGCTCTGCCAATGAGCCATAGAAAAATGCATCATTGTGGTATTCCAGCAGACAGTTCTGGATCATTACTTCGTTCGGGATAATAACCCGCGTAGCAGAGCCACCGGTATAGGGGTAAGAATAACCAGGGGCTCCCAACCCGTTCATGGTCCCAGGCCATTTTATATTAGGTTGTATGCCAAATTTATCACCTTTTTTAAATTTATCGCCCCATTTGCTCCCTACTTCTATTATTTTTCCGCAGAATTCATGCCCAATAATGATAGGGTTCTGATCAATATCATTGGGAACACGTTTATGATCGCTTCCCTGAGCAGCCTCTTTGTATGAGGACATGCAGATGCTGTCTGAAACTATTTCGACTAATATCTGATCATCGGCAATCTCGGGCAGCTCAAACTCTTCCAGTCTTAAATCGTTCTTACCATATAATCTTACAGCTTTTGTTGTCATTAAAATCTCCTGTTTTCATACCATTTTACGAAAAATATAAGTTTACTCATCTTTTGCAAACAGCACCGCCAGAATGATAACCAATCCTCTTACAAGCATCTGCATGTGGGTACTGTACCCTAGAATAATAAGTCCATTGTTCAGAGCAGCTATGACCAACGCCCCGATCAATGATCCAATTATTGTACCTTTACCGCCGAACAGGCTGGTTCCACCTAATATAACTGCCGCTATTACATTCATTTCCATACCTTCACCGGTTCCCGGCCTTGCTGCATGCATTCGTGAAGCCAGGATCAAACCTGAGAATGCTGACAACACACCCATTATGACAAAGGTTGTGATAATTGTTCTGTCCGTTTTAACACCGGTAAATTTTGCTGCCTCTTTGTTTCCGCCTGTAGCATATATATGACGACCGAGAACGGAATATTTCAGCAGAATAAAAGTTATGATTAAAACAATTATAGTCCAGAATATTGAGATGGGAAGGAATCCAAAAACACTGCCATCCCCAAGAGTATACCAGAAACGTGGTTCATATATGACTATCGGTTTTGTAGAAGTAACCATCATTGACAGTCCTCGCACAACCCCCATCATTCCCAAAGTAGCTAAAAACGAGGGTATCTTTCCTTTAGTCACAAGCAGGCCGTTAGCTAATCCCACGATCAGTCCAACCGCCAACCCAATAAAGACACCCAGCAAAGTAGATCCTGTAGTAGTTACAACTAAAGATCCAAGCATAGCTGCCAGCGAAAGGGTTGAAGCAATTGAAAGGTCAATGTTAGCCGAAACAATAACCATGGTCATCCCGGAAGCCATGATTATGATCACGGCCGACTGGCGGCCGATATTTGCCATATTCTGAAAAGATAGAAATTTTGTACCTGATGCTGCTGTAAAAAAAAGTACAACTATTATCAATGCCAGCAATGCAATATTGTCACGCAAATAATTCCAGACATTCCTTACGGTGAGCGTGTAGTCCTGAACATCCTGCGGATCGTCGCAAGTATTGTCATTTTTTATTTTTCTCATGTATTTCCTCGTTCACAAAAATTGTAATAGAATTATTTCAGACTAGACCTTGTACGGCCCTGTGAAGAGCATCTTCCTTCAAAGAAGTGCAATTGGTGTACTCTTTAATCACACTCCCACGGTATAGTATTACTACGCGATCACTTAACTGAAGGATTTCATTCAATTCCGACGAAAACAACAGAACTCCACGATCCTGATCCTTAACAAGGCCCTGAATTATTGTTCGCAGCTCTGATTTTGTTTTAACATCTACTCCTACCGTGGGCTCATCGAGAATCAGCACTTTCGGTGATTTGTTCAGCCACTTTCCAACAACAATTTTCTGCTGATTCCCACCACTGAGGTATTTTACTTTTTGCTTGGGTGTAGGTGTTTTTATTGCCAGTCGGGCAATCTGTTCTTTAACTTTAAAACCAGCCTTCTTGTCCTTGAACAAACCAATTTTATTTTTATAGTCAGAGACTATAGGCAGGCAAATATTCTCTTCAACAGAATGAGACAAAACCAAACCTTGAGATTTTCTGTCCTCGGGTATTAAAGCCATGCCAGCCTCAACTGCCTGCCAAGGGTGCTGAATTTCAACTTTTTCTCCCTCAATATATATTTCTCCAGAATCCAGCGGCTCAACTCCAAATAGGGCTCTGGCAATCTCACTTTTCCCTGAACCCATCAATCCGGTTATTCCCAGCACTTCACCTTTGTTGAGACAAAAACTGACATCGCACAATCTTTGCTTCCAAACCAGATTTCGCACCTCAAGCAGGGGTTCCTTTCTATCTTCAGCTTCTATTGTACTAACATGCACGGCAGCTTCTATTTTTCTGCCAGTCATCAGCTCAATTAGCTTATCCATATCAACATCATTGACATTTTTCGTTTCGACTTTACTTCCGTCTCGAAAAACCGTTACCCGATTGCAGTTACGAAAGATCTCCTCTAATCTGTGAGAGATATAGATAATAGAAACACCCTCTTTCTTTAACCCCAGAATTATCTGATATAACGTATCTTCCTCTTCTTTTGTCAACGATGCTGTAGGTTCATCCATTATGAGAATTTTCGTATCGCGGGACAGGGCTTTCAGCACTTCTACTATCTGCATATAGCCGCGACTCAGCTTTCCCACCTTGTCATAAACACTGAAATATTCTTTAATGTTGTACTTTTTCATAAGATTTCTGGCATTTTCATACATTTGCCTATCATGAAGAATACCGGTCTTTCCACTCACCTCATTTCCAAGATAGATATTCTGAGCAACGTTAAGCTGAGGAACCAGGCTCAACTCCTGGAAAATCATTCCTATTCCCAGTTCATGGGCTTTCTCAGGAGAATTGATAGTAACTTTCGCCCCCTCCAGGAAAATATCGCCATCGCAACTTGTATAAACGCCCATAAGTATTTTCATCAAGGTCGATTTCCCTGCGCCATTTTCCCCAACCAGAGCGTGAACTTCCCCTCTTTTCAATTGAAAATCGATTTCTTTTAGAGCATGTACTCCCGGAAATACCATGTCAATGTTTCTCATATCCAGTAATAGTTGTTCGTTTTGCATCACGTTTTCCCGGGCTGTTTTTCCAGCCGCAATTCTCTATCATTGTAGAGTTTTCAAAAATGATAAATAACACACGTTATTTTTTTCTTCTGGTCATAGCTTCCAATCCCGAACTGCCTGACGGGATGGACCTTCACCCCGTCAGGTTTATGCTAAAATCACTCTAGAGCATGTTATGCAGACCATTTCATGAGAACCCACTCCAGCTATTCCCAGTACAAAATAAAACTATAAACAGTGATGTTTGAGAATGCCTAAAAACCCAGAAGCTTTTTATTTACTGTGAGATCCAGAGCTCCAATTTCTATCGGTTCAGAAACTACCTGAGTATAATCGATTTTACTCTCAGCAATTTTTTCTATATTTCCTTCAGAAAGTAGGGTTTCAAGTTCACTGTCGTCTTTCCAGACAGATTGCTGCATTGCATCAATAGTATTTTCACCCAGTAACTGATTTGCTTTTCTCTCAACGGTTCTGTATGCGTCTACAGTCATTTCGATATACTTATCCCTTACTGCCAACCTGTCCGCATCGCCTGGAATGGTATCTGTCCTCAGCATATGATTATCGAATTCGATATATCCATTCCAATTATATTTATTGATAAAATAGATGATACTGACCATCTCCTTGAGTCCATCCATACCTATTGTCGGTGGATTGTCATTATCAAATTGTCCCGGCTTTTGTGACCCGACATGCAGGAAGAAGAGTTTTTTCATGTACATGGCAAAAGCAACGGCAGCAACAGGAGAAAGGTTTGTCATGGCATCATGCTGCAGAACTTCCGGATTGACTCCCCAAAAATCAGGATTTTCCAACGTGCTTATCAGAGCTACTGAATGACCAACTGTCGGTAAAAACATTTCCCCCCTGGGTTCATTAGGTTTGTACTCGATTGTAGCATGCTTAATTGTAAGATTATTTGCTTTGCAGTATCGAGGAACCAAATTCAGTGCCTCCTGAAGATACCTGTAGGTTTTATCCCAAGGGACAGAAAACTGTGTTTCAAAACCGTCTCGCGCTACCCAGTAGGTAAAAAAATCAGCTCCAAGAAAACTGCCGATTCTTAATGCTCGCATGACTTTCTGAGCTGCCAGAAGTCTTACACGCGGATCAGGATTTGCAATTCCTCCATTTCTGAAAACAGGATCCGGATGCAGCGCACAACCTATCATATTGAACTTGATATTTCCTGAGGTGAGTATTTTTTTAATCTGGACCAAGGTCTTATAAACTTCACTGGATTCATCAAGATCATCCTCAGGCTTGGCCGGATCCCAAGGAACAAGATCATCATCGTGAGCTGCTGAATAATTAATCAGCCCCTTCCTACCCGCTGCAGCTAGTAGTTCTGCAACTTCTATAGAACTTACACCAGTTAAAACGCCTGGTCCGAAAGGGTCTCCTACCGGATTCCCAACACACCAGAACGGCATAGACAGTTTCCTTTCTTGAATCATATATTGCTCCTTACACTAGTATTTCAACTGTTATCAATAAAACGACAGCAATTCCTATCCAATAATCAAGACTGCTGTCGTCTAGTTTATCTGTTTGCGGCATTAACAATCTGCTTTGGTGCATCCTCACCGAGTATAGCTTTGTAGCCCTCAAGAATATTGCCCTTGCTGACTGCATAACCGGGAACTGCCACAAAACGAGGGTTTTCATAGCCCAAAATCGCTCTCAGTCCAGCATAGGCTTCAGCAACACCGTTCATAAAGGGATCCTGAGCACCAGTTCCTTTCAAATAACTTCTTGAGGCGATCTCCATTGCACCGTCTTCCTCAAGATCAACGGTAGTAATAACAAATTTCGCAGGATCTATACCAGCTTCCCGTGCAGCTGCCACCAATGACATAGCCGGAGCCATCCACACAACAAATGCACCATTCAGATCCGGATTAGCTACAAGCATACCTGAAGAGATTTCTGTCACCTTCGGCATGTCATAAGGAAAATCCACTTCTGCTGCAACATGTATCCAAGGATAATACTGCTCAATCCTCTCCTTGAAGCCTCTGACACGTTCTTCAGTCACAAAATGTGAAAAATTCAGCTTCATGACTGCTACTTCAGCATCAGATTTTCCCATTTCTATGAACTCGCTTGCCATGATATCTGCTGCAGAAACCCCATTCCCATAACTTGATGAAGAAATCAAGGATGAATAATCCCGTGGATATTCAAGCCCTGCAGGAATCATATCGATCAGAATCAATTCAATACCATTTTCCGAAATGCGTTTATACGCAGGTCCCTCTGCTGAAGGGTCCACTGGAATGGATAAGATGACATCAGGCTTCATGGAAATAACATTTTCAATATTCTCAATTTGTATTTCCGGTTTTGCCTGTGCTCCGGTAATCGAAACAATTTCCACATCATACTCATCAAAAACTGATTTCATCCCGGCAATTTGCTGTTGAGCCCAGGATGTATCGAGTACCTGCAGTACAATTGCTGCCGTATAATTTCCATTTTTAAGTTTTTGCTTGTCCTGATCTGAAAGAGTAAGCAAACCTGCATCTACTCCCTTTGTGCCGTCCTCCAGAAACTCATCAGCATTGACGGTCCCTGCAATAACTGCATCCGGTGCCAATTCTCTGACTATCCCCGACAGATTCTCGCTGACGGATTCCAATTCTTGATTTCCACCTGCAAAGACTGCAGATGTAACCATTACCATAATGATGAACCACATTCCATGTTTATTCATTTACATTTTCCTTTCACCAACTGCTTTACCTGCAGTAATATGGCTCATCCAAAATACAGATGATTGTTGAATGAGCCAATAGATGGACTGAAGCTGCTTATCCGCTATTGCTGAAAGCAGCACGGTATTTTATCTCTTTGCCGCTTCCTGAATCTGTCTGGGGGCATCTTCTCCCAGAATAGCCTTATACCCTTCCAACAAGTTTTCCCGTGTTACTGCATAGCCGGGGACTGCCACATATTTAGGGTTTTCATATCCAAGTATTGCTCGAATTGCCGCATAAGCCTCTGCTACGCCATTTTTGTAGGGATCCTGAGCGCCAGTACCTTTTATATAACTGTTTGATGCAATTTCCATTGCACCGTCTTCCTCAAGATCAACGGTAGTAATAATGAATTCCTCAGGATTTTTTCCAGCCTCCCGAGCTGCCGCGACCAACGACATTGCAGGGGTCATCCATATAACAAAAGCACCGTCGAGGTTCTGGTTAGCTACGAGCATCCCGGCAGATATTTCATTTACTTTCGGCATATCAAAGGGAAAGTCAACCTCAGCTGCTACAGTAATCCAAGGATAATGCTGTTCCACCCTCTCCAGAAATCCCCTGACTCTTTCTTCCGTAACAAAATGGCTGAAATTGAGCTTCATAACCGCCACTTCCGCTTCTGAGAGACCCATCTTTATAAACTCATTTGCCATAATATCTGCAGCAGAAACCCCATTTCCATAGCTTGAAGAAGATACAAGGGTTGAGTAGTGGGTATTATGTTCAAGTCCTTCAGGAATCATATCCAAAAGAACCAGCTCTATCCCATTCTCACTTATTTTCCTATAAGCAGGCCCTTCAGCTGAGGGGTCTACCGGGATAGACAGAATCACGTCGGGTTTTGCAGCGATTACACTCTCAATATTCTCAATCTGTACTTCCGGACGCCCACCGGCACCAGTAATCGAGATAACTTCGATATTGTACTTCTCAAATACAGACTTCATTCCTGCAATCTGCTGCTGTGACCAGGATGAATCCAGAACATGCATGACAATTGCTGCACTATAGTCTCCCTCTTTGATCTTCTTTTCATCATCGGCAGACAGAGTGAGAACGCTGACATCTTCACCGATTGTACCATCTTCCAACACCTCATTCGCATTTACTGTTCCAGCTATTACTGCATCTGGTGCTAGAGTACGTACGATTCCAGACTGTTTTGCGTCTTTACTCTCTTCCTGCCCGCCCTGAGCTACAGCCAGACTACCCACCAAAAGAAGAATTACGGCAAGGCACAATAATTTTTTCATAAAGATCCTCCGTGTTTTTTATTAAAAAAGCGTTGCTCTATAATCAGCTGAAGATAGAGCAACGCCTGATTTTTCATATTCCCAGAATTCTCTTATTTGCTGCTTCGTCGGCACCGGAATCGAGGAAATTATCGAAAGCATATTCCGCAGTGGTAATAAGATGGTCCACGATAAACTTTGCTGATCTTCTTGCCGCTTCTTCTGCGTCTCTGACAGGATCTTCCCACTCAAGAACTGCCCAACCGTCATATCCTGCTTCAGTAAGCAGGCTGAACATTTTTGTAAAGTCTACCTGTCCGTCGCCTACAGTCCTGAACCGCCCTGCTCTATTGCTCCAAGGCTGCATGCCCGAATAGACTCCCTGTTTGGGACTGCTAATAAATTCACCATCTTTAACATGACAGCCTTTAATGCGATCTGCATACATAGGAATAAACCCGTACAGGTCGAGCCCCTGAAGAATGAAATGGCTTGGATCGTAGTTTATACCCACGGCTTCGTGTTCATCGGTATAGTCAAGGAACATATCAAGAGTAGCTCCATCGAAAATGTCACAGCCAGGATGGATTTCATAATTGATTGTTTTCCCATTATCTTTTGCAAAATCCAGAACAGGAAGCCATCGTCTGGCAAGCTCTCTGTAAGCAGTTTCGACAATGCCTGCAGGACGTTGCGGCCACGGATAGAGAAACGGCCAGTACAATCCTCCCGAAAGGGTGGGTACACCGTTACAACCCAGATGCACTGATGCTTTTACAGCTTTCTTAAGCTGGTCCTGAGCCCATTCTACCAATGCATCTCCTTTAAGTCCCGCAGGATGAAAACCGGCAAACAGTTCATCAAATGCCGGATGAAAAGCTATCATCTGTCCTTGAAGAGCAAAGAGATCTGTAACGATGAGCCCCTTTTCCTTCAGCTTGCCTGCATATTCGTCACAATAGTCTTTTGATTCTGCAGCCTTATCCAGATCGATAAAATTCGGATCCCAAGCCGGAATCTGAAGTCCTTTATATCCAAGATCGGCTGCCCATGTGGAAAAATTGTCAATGTTGTTTCTTGGCGGTTCGGGTGTTGCGAATTGAGCAATAAATATTCCCGGTCCCTTAATTTGTGTTGACATAACTGTTACCCTCTTTACATCTTTTTTTTCTGCTTCATATACTGAAGAGAATCTGCAGCATCTAAACTGCTATATACTCGGTTTGTATTCAGCTGTGATCCAACCTTTAGCCCTTCCACTTTCAACAGCTTTATGAATAAAATGTACTCCAAAAGCCCCGTCGAGAGCAGTCGGAAAATCAAGATCCAAGCTGCTTGGTTCGATACCGCTAATTCTGGCAGCTATGGTATTGCCTACAGCTTTATAGATATTTGCGAATGCTTCGATAAAGCCTTCAGGGTGCCCGAAGGGAATTCGAGTATTGGCACCGGCTGCCTCACATACATACCCGCTGCCCCTTGTCCAGACTTCCATGGGCTTATCAAGGTATTTAACAATAAGAGAGTTCGGATTTTCCTGATGCCATTCAAGAGAAGCTGTTTCTCCATAGACCCTTATTACCAGATTGTTTTCTTCACCGGGAGATATTTGTGATGCATACAGAATTCCCCGTGCCCCACCTTTGTAGTGTATGAGCACATTGCCGTCATCTTCCAGTCGTCGCCCTGGAACAAAGGTGGTCATGTCGGCACAGATTTCTTCGATTTCCAACCCGGTAACATAGCGCGCCAAATTTTCCGCATGTGATCCCAAATCGCCAATACATGACGATACTCCAGCTTGATCTGGATCTGTACGCCATGCTGCCTGTTTTGAACCCTCTGCATCTACTGGAGTGGAGAGCCAACCCTGCGGATACTCAACTACCACTTTTCGCAGTGCTCCAAGCTTTCCTTCAGCAATAAGATACTTAGCCTGCTTAACCATCGGATACCCTGTATAGTTATGGGTCAGTCCAAAAACCAGGTCTTTTTCTTTGACCATACGCACAAGCTCTTCTGCTTCATCAAGTGTAGTAGTCATAGGCTTATCGCAAACAACATGGAATCCGGCTTCCAAGAATGTTTTTGCAACAGGAAAGTGCATTTTGTTTGGAGTAACTATCGAAACAAAGTCAATCCTCTCACCTTCTGGAAGAGCAGCTTCTTTCTCTGCCATTTCTCGATATGAACCATACACTCTTTTTTCATCCAGCATCAGTGCATATCCCTGTTCTCTGGATTTCTCAGGCGAAGAAGAGAAGGCTCCGGCTACAAGTTCAATACTTCCATCAAGGGCAGCTGCCATTCTGTGCACACCACCAATGAAGGCATCCGGTCCACCTCCAACCATTCCATACTTGAGTTTTCTTCTTAATTCCATAAAAAACTCCTTAATAATTATAGTAATAAATGTATAACTAACATGGTATACATATACCTTATGTTATATATATCTATCGTTACTAGTAATTATAGTACAAAAAACACAGTTGTCAAGAAAATATTTAATTTTGTTATGACACTTTTCTTATGACAGAGACACACTTGATGACGTAACTAACCATCCAAAAAAAACTCTTTCAAACCGGTAATGAATTTGAAAGAGCTCGGCCTTTTACTGACTTTTATTGCTAAAACTCTATACCACCATCTTGTCCACCATCTGGAAAATCAGGAAAAAACTCCATGCATAATCGGTGGCGGGTTGTTCGCTGTCTTCTACTGTAAAGCAAGAGAGTAATTTTTCATTTTTTCAATAACTTCAAAAAGATCAGCCACAATACAGTAATCTGCAATTTTAAAAATAGGCGCTCGGAAATCTTTGTTGATCGCCACTATTTTTCTAGAGTTTTTAATTCCGATGATGTGATGGATTGCCCCTGAGACACCGAAACTAACATACAACTCAGGACGTATTGTCACGCCTGTCTGACCAACCTGCTGGGAGATATCTGCCCATCCTTCATCAACCACCCCACGTGTTGCTGCAACTACGGCGCCATTTTGCCTGGCAAAATTTGCAACAGCATCAAACCCTTCTTTTGAACCAACTCCTAAGCCAATGCAGTAGACAACCTTTGCCTCCTCAACCGGAGTTTCAAATATGTCGTCACTTTCTTCAATCATTAATACTTTTTTAAGATTTTTGACAGAAATGAAAGACCTCTTTTTCACAGGCACCTTCTCTATCTTAACCTCTTCTATCATTATTGGCATTTTTTCCTCAACAAACACGTTGGGTCTTACTGAAGCCATCTGAGGACAACTGTAAGGGGTTTCTATTGTCGCAAGTACCTTTCCTCCATAAGTCGGTCGAATCTGAAGCAGATTGTTCCGCTCATTTATCTCGAGTTCGGTGCAGTCAGCAGTCAGACCGGTCTGTACTCGTGTCGCTACTTGTGGTGCCAGCGTTCTACCGAAAATAGTTCCGAGGAAAAGTACTATCTTTGGTTTATCCTGTGCTATCTGAGCTGACAGCACTTCGGATGCATCTTCGGTTATAAGACGTGTAAAATCCTTATGATATACGGCCTTGACATTACGAACCCCATACTCTGAAAAAATTTTTTTCAACTCGTCTTCTGCTGGTTCGGTATTTCCAACCAGCACGGCAGTCACCGCATCCTTGCTGGCACGGGCAAGTTCATTTGCCTTGCTGACAAGCTGAAATCCGGTATTCTTTAATTCTCCATCAAAATACTCAATGATAACCCATATGCCCTTATAGTTGGATAAATCAATTTTTTTCTCAACTTGTGCGATGACAATAGCATCTACTGGACATGCTTTAACACAGGCACCACAAAGTGTACAAAGATTATAGTCAATAACTGCTTTGCCATTTACAACTTTTATTGCGTCATAATTGCAAACTTCAACACACTTATTACACCCGATGCATTTTGTTTTATTTACTTCAATATAACTCATGGCTTCACCTTCCTGCTGCGCTTATTTGTTACATGATAAGACTGGCAATTTCTTCTATTGATTCCTGACTCAGATCGCGAATTATTTTCTTATTCTCATTTTCCGTAATCCCACCTGTCGTAATATACAGGATACGTTCATTTGCGCTTAAATTACTATCAACTGTCACATAACCCACAAATCGTTCGTCAATATCAATATTAACCACCTGGGTGTAGGACCCCTCCAGTCCGACCTGTTCTGGCAGCAGATTCAAATCTGCCAGTGTAACTCTTTTTATCCGTTCACTAATTACAGATTCATCAATAGCTTTTAGCTTTACTTCAAAACCTTTCTTTAAAAAAGAGACAACTACAGGAGTTACAACTTCCAACTGGGCATCAAACTTATCAAACTTGGCCTGAATCCGTATTCTATTCTCATGCAGGCCTAACACTTTTTCAGCATAGTTTACCTGAGGAATATTCATCATTTCTGCAATACTGGCACCAATATGGCCAGTACCGCTATCGATAGACTCTTGTCCACAGAACAGCAGATCATACCCGCCTTTTTTTGCTAAACCAACAACAGCAGTTGCGGTAGCCCAAGTATCGGAGCCGGCAAGATGTCTATCGGTAAGAAGAAAAGCTTCATCAGCACCCCGCCGAAAACTGTATTCCAGTATTTTCTCGGCTTGTGGAGGGCCCATAGTCATAACTGTCACTGAGAATCCGTACTTTTTCTTGAGCTTAAGGGCTTCTTCCAAAGCACAGTCATCAAACGGATTCAGTACACTTTCAACTCCCTCTCTTACAAGTGTATGATTTTCCGGATTTATTTTAACATCTCTAGTATTTGGTACTTGCTTCAAACAAACTAAAATCTTTTTCATGTCGCTTCCTCAGTTTATTGTTAAATTGATCTTGCCAGTGCTTCTGCTTCGTGAATAGCGATTTCTACATCCGCTGGTGCTTTTGCATCACCAAGTCTGTAAACTTCCGATACTCCACCATCTTCCTTGAATTTCCAGTACAAATCATCTACCGATTTCAAACTGCCCGTATAAATGAAGTTGTCAAAACTGCTGTCTTCTATTGTCATCATTTTGTCGGTGAAGGCTTTATTGAAGGAAACCGCTTTGTCGTCAGCTGAAACCAGACCATAATAGGGGATAATCTCCAAATCTTCCTGCAGCAGCTTTCTCAATAAGATATCCTTGTTTTCATTTTTTGCATTGGCACAGATATCATTTTGAGGAGTAATATAGCGAATGTTAATATTTTTATACGTGTCAAATAAATACTCGACAATTCCCACTCCTTCATTATGGGAAAGTGGATCGTACACAAGGATACTTTTTCCTATGTCAACCTTATTTTCCAACACATCCCAACTCGTGACTGCTTTACTATTTTGAACTGTGTCAGGAATGTATGAGACTGCCCCGGTAGCTATCAGCAATGCATCAGGCTTCTCTGAAGTAATGTTCTCGCTATTAGCAGCAACTCCAGCTTTTATAGTTACATTAGGAAATTCTTTCAAAATAAACTCGAGATACCTGACAACCTCAGAATACTCATTCCTGAATGGAATAGATTTCAGAATATTTATTTGTCCGCCAAGGGTCTTCTCCTTTTCAAAGAGCACTACTTCATGCCCTCTTTTTGCGGATATTTCAGCAAACTTCAGTCCTGCAACACCACCACCTGCAATAACAATTTTCTTTTTTATTTCCGCCTTCTTCAATGTACCAATACCTAATTTCTTTTCTTTGCCGGCAGCAGGATTCTGGATGCATTTAATCGGCTGCATAAGAAACACTTGTCCAATACAGCCTTCCTCACATCCGATACATTTCCTTATATCGTCTACCATTCCTTTTTTTGATTTATTAGCCCATTCAGGATCACAAAGCAACTGTCTTGCCATTCCAATCAGATCAGCAGAACCGTTTTCCAAAATCTGCTCTGCCTGAATAGGATCATTAATCCGACCAAATGCTATAACCGGTATATCAACCACTTTCTTTATTGCCGCAGCAATATATTCTCCAAAGCCAAGAGGTATAGTCATTGGGGGAATCTGCATGATAAAAGTATTCCAAGTTCCTGCATCACAGCTTATGTAATCAACCAACTTATTATCAGCCATGTATTTAGCAACCTGAACACCGGTTTCCAGGTTAAATCCGTCATCTTCGAACTCATCAGCAGATAGGCGAACACCAAGAACCATATTTTCTGTCAGTTTGCTTCTTATTTCAGTAAAGACTTCATGGATAATGCGCATCTTATTCTCAAAAGAACCGCCGTACTCATCGTTTCTTTTGTTATAATAGGGAGATACAAATATTCTGAGGATACCATCATGAGCAACTTTTACTTCTACCCCATCAAAGCCGCTCATTACCAATGTTTCAGCCGCAGTTCCAAACTCTTTTACGACCTGCCCTATTTCATCTTTAGCAATGGCTGTTGTATAGGAACCGGTGCTTTTTTCCAAAACCTGTGAAGGCGCATAAAGACTGGCACGAGGCAATTCAACTTTTGTGGCACCGGCATGTGAAAGCTGGCCAATTATCTTGGCACCATATTTATGGCAGTTGTTAACAGTTTTAGAAAAATTGGTAATACAGCGTCTGTCGGAGGCATTGATAAATGTTCTATGCATCTGCCCTACTTTTGAAACAGCATAGTTGCCGGTTATTATCAAACCAGTTCCCCCTTTAGCTCTTTCTGTGTAGTAGTAAGTTTCTTCCTCACTTGGAAGGCTGGTTACTTCTGCATAGGCTGTGTAGTGAGGAAGAAACACAATTCTATTCTTCAAATGCAAATTTTTGATTGAGAATTCCGAAAAAAGGCGATCGAATTTTAATTTGGTTTTTTGTGCTGACATGTAACCTTCTCCAAAATGAACAATATATATAACTTGTGTTTTTTTTAACTTGTATAACTTTATAACATATGTTACAAGCTGTCAACTATTTTTTTTCCTGAATTTCCCAGGATTTCTAGAACATAAATCTGGTATTTGGAATAACCAAATTTTCTCTACTTAAAAAATATTTCCGATCAAAAACTTGTAAAAAGGGAGGGATTGGCAATTAATGTGGGAATAAAACGGTTGGGTAAAGGAAGTTCACAAGGATCATCTTTCCCTGTGAACTCCTTTGTAATTATTGCGTAAGCAATCGGTTTCCGGAGATTCCTAACGGGAATAGTACTCTACGACCATCTGATCGTTTGCAATCGACGGGATGTCGTCACGGAATGGAAGTCTCACGATCTTGCCTGTCAGCAGATCAGCATCCACAGACAGCCATACCGGAGTCGGAGTCCCGCTCGAGGCGAGCTTTT
>JAIPFR010000014.1 GCA_021736525.1 Spirochaetia bacterium | reverse complement strand
TCCCTCACGGAACCTGTACTTATGCGATAATAGAGATCAAGGGCAGTAATCCCGCTGAATCTGGGTGAAAAACCCTTTATTTCAAGTTTTTTTTCCGGTGCGGGTTCTTTCATTACTCAAATCCCTGCCTGTCTCTGGTCTTTAATTCTAGCCTTAGGTACAATGTAATACATTATGAAACCGACGCATATTAAAATAGTTACCCTCTTGCTGCTTCTGGCAGCAGTGACGCCTGCCATGCGTGGAAATACTACAGCTGCATTGGATTCTCTCTATACTTCACCTTCCTATGAAGCATATCTGGACACGCTTTATAACGCCCGTCCTGTACAAGAAATTTTTACTGCCCTCCGGCACCTGAGGGATTATCTTAAAGATCAACGCTCTGCTGCCGGCTCTGCTGCTGTGGTTGAGGCGCATGCCCTTGCCCTGACCGGCAAGCACTTTATCGTAGAAGACTACTGTCATGATATCGCCGCCGGAAAGCAGTATCTTCAGGAGGCGGAAAAGATCCTCGAACAGTCGCAATGCTCCGAGGCTTCAATCTGTTCACAGGCTTCAGTCGTTAAAGCAGAAATTGCCGGCTCTTATTTTTTGACGGATCAGGCTGCCTATCTTTTCACGTATGGTCTTTCATCCTCGAAACATATCGAAGATGCCCTGTCTATTGCCCCGGATAACATACATGCTCAGATCATGCTGGCAAATAAGTATTTCTACACCCCCGGTCTTTTTGGCGGAAGCTTGCGTAAAGCCCGTTCCATTCTGGAAAAAATTGATCTGACCGGCAGCAGCTTTCCAGAATTTCAGCTTTTTACCGTTCTGCAGCTTAAAGGTCTTATTGCCTCAAAATCCCGGGATTCTTCAGCAGCTCTCTCTTATTTCAGGCAAGCCCTCGAATTGTATCCTGAAAATAATTATTTGCAGAATCTCGTATCAGAAATTGCTGGTGGAATAAACTGAACTGATAGCTTTCATCCTTTGGTAAAAAGTCTCCTCAAGGTATCCTTTAAAGCCAAGGAAGGAAAGCAGCTGCATACTTGATGAATAGACTTTTCCTGTCTGGTAAAGGACGACATCGTCCCCCTCAGGGACGGCAGTCAGCAGTACGGAGAGGTTCCGGGGATCTACAATCTTGAATGGCCCCATGTAGATTGGTCCAACATTACTAAGTTCTGCCGTAATTATGTCTCCATTATAGCGATAATCGACTTCCCAAATGATATCACCGAAATCATCCATATTTTGGAACACAAAGATCTTCAATTCGGCGGCAGGTTCTTTCAGAATGAGATCAGGAAGAGGCTGCTTGTTTTCCGGATCTGCTATCCGAAAAGACTCGTACACCAGTGTTTTCGGTTCTTTCTCCTTTGCGGTGGTGTACGTAATTCCTACCATATTACTGAAACCGAGCATACCGTTGTATACATCAATAATCCCTGCTTCTGGAAAAACACCGCTGGTAAGAAAAAGGAACTCAGCTCCAATTGTCATCTTGTCAACAGAAAAGAATTCTTCAACATCTTTCTTTACCGGCTCGGGACAGTAGTATTTTTCCGGAATTTCCGAAAATGTTCTTTCTCGAATCAGTTCGGGCTCCGGAAGCCTTATAACAGTTTCAGCATACATAATTACCGAAACAGAAAAAAATATAAGGATCAGGATTATCATATTTCCACTTCTGCGCCTCTGCTGTTGTCTCAAATGCATCCCCTCCTTATGGTGTAAAAAACAAATTCCGCCAGCCCGTTTGAGCATAACAATCCTGTTTGTCAGCGTTGACCAACAGGCTACTATTATATAGCCTGTATATTAATGGCGTGGGAAAATATTTTCAACATAACTGCTGGTATCATTGGTCTTTTTGCCCTGATTATGGCAATCAGTAATTTGCTGTTCCTGCAAAAGAAAAGTCTGAGGCCGCTGAAAAAAACCGGACCGAAGGTCTCTGTCCTGATCCCTACAAGAAATGAAGAAAATTCCATACCACGCTGTCTGGACTCACTTCTCAAGCAAACGTATACTAATTATGAGATTCTTGTTCTGGATGACGGTTCAGAAGATAGTACCTGGGATATTCTCTCTTCTTACGCAGAAAAAACTAAAAAAATCCGTATTATCAAAGGACGCCCCCTTCCAGACGGATGGTATGGAAAAAACCACGCTCTGCATCAGCTTGCCGAGCTTGCTGACGGAGATTTGTATCTTTTTACCGATGCCGATACTATTCACAGTACAAACAGCATCTCTTTTGCCGTGACCAATATGGAAGCCCATGGAATTGATTTTCTTTCAGGATACCCCCGGCAGCAGCCTGGCAGCCGTTCATCAGCAGCTGTTATCTCTCTCATGTTTCTCAATCTTCTTTTTTTTAATCCAGTATGGACTCACCGGATTATTCCTGTTCCTTTTCTGAGCCTGGTCCTGGGACAATTCCTCTGTATCCGGGCGGCAGCCTACCACAAAACCGGCGGATATGCCGCCATTCCAAAAGTTCTTACCGATGATATTCATATGGGGCGTCTGCTTGTGGAAAACGGTTTCCGGCAGCTGTTCCTGAATGTCGGAGCTGTTGTATCGTGCCGGACCTACCAGAATCTCGAGGCCTCAATCCGGGGTATTACAAAATGTATGGTAGATTTTTTTGACAGAAAGATACTGCTTCTGCTGCTGTTAATGCCGGTTTTTTTTACAGCGGCGGTACTGCCAACCTGGACCTGCATCTATCTTCTGGTTTTTTCCCCATTATCTGTTCCTGTTTTTCTCTACATTGGTGTTGCCTCTCTCTTTGCTGGGTGGAGTCTCGTTATTCTGTATAACCATCTTCCCTTATTTACAGCTCTACTGTATCCTTTTACTTTTCTTCTGCTGCTGTTTCTTCTCATTAAAGGGATTCATGCTACAATCAGCAATACAGGGTTTATATGGAAAAACAGGATCGTGAAATAACCATTCTCCCCGACTCCCGGGTATTCCGCTTTTTCTCTCATCTGGTATTCTCCCTTGTTTTCATTCTGCAGATGAGTGTTTATCCACTGTTATTTTCTTTCCGGGTTAAAGGGCGCCGTCACTTGCGAAATATAACCCACGCTGTATATGTCTCAAATCATTGTCACTATCTGGATCCCGGTTTTACGGCAGCGGCAGTCTGGCCGAAAAAAATCTATTTTACCGGGCTGGAAAAAACATTCAGAATTCATGGTTTTTCATTATTTATCCGTCTTTTGCGAAGCTTCCCTATTCCCCTGAGAGAACCGGGACGAATAATCAAGCCCATTGGTCGTCTTTTAAGGGAAAACCGCAGCTGCGGAATTCATTTCTTTCCTGAAGGGAGTCTGGCTTACGGCAGTCAGGAACTTCGCCGTTTTCATAACGGGGCATTTTCCATCGCTCAGTTCTTTCAAATCCCTGTTATTCCCATTGTAGAAATTCAAATACAAAGAAAATTTTTACCCCCGAAAATTATTATGTACATTGAAGAACCCTATTATATCAGCTCATTACACGCCAATCCCGACTCTTCTGACTCAAAATCCTCTGAAGAATACGCATTCTGCAGAAAAACCTGCCGTGAAGCGGCAGACCATATCTTTTCCATTATGCAGGATAGAATAAACTTGTATCACTAGCACTTTCCGGATACTATGACCGTATGACTCCAAGGGTATACGGGATAGGCAACCCGCTTATAGACATTATCGTTCAGGTAACAGAAGACGATCTCAGCCGGCTGGGTTTGCACAAAGGAACTATGCATCTTATCGACGAGGATCGTCGTGAGGAGCTTCTTTCTTTTATAGAGGGAAAGGCAACAGCATACAGCTGCGGAGGATCTTGTCCAAATACCATAATCACGCTGGCCTCATTCGGTATATCGGCAGCTGCGGCCGGTATGGTCGGCAGAGATGAATTCAGTACGATATATCGAACCCGTCTGAAAGAGCTGGGCGTTGTGGATCAACTTGGTTCGTGCGAAGCTCCCACCGGCTCCAGTATTATCCTGATTTCCCCCGATTCAGAACGTACCATGAACACCTATCTTGGAGCCAATCGACAGTTCGGTCCGAATGATATTAATCCGGACATGATAAGCAAAGCTGATTTTTTTCATTTCACCGGCTATATGTGGGATACCGATTCCCAGAAGGCTTCGATCCTTGCTGCCATTTCCATAGCTGAAACTGCCGGTACGCACATTTCTTTCGATATAGCAGACCCCTTTGCTGTAAGCAGAAACCGCTTTGCATTTCTTGAGCTTATTTCTCAGCATGCCGATATTGTTTTTGCCAACAAAGAGGAAGCGAGAATTCTTTTTGACAACTATGATGCGTATGAATGTGCCCGATCGATGGGAAAACTTTGCCGTACTGCTGTTATCAAAAACGGTAAATTGGGTTCATTTATCTGTCATGAGGGTAAGATGTGGAATATCCCGGTTAAAGGAAAAGAACCACTTGATACAACAGGGGCCGGAGATATCTATGCCGCAGGCTTTTTACTTGGCAGATGTCGGGATTTTTCTCCCTACGAAAGCGGTCTGATTGCCTCTTTCCTTGCCGGTGAAATTATAGCCCAGCGAGGGGCTCAATTCACCGATACTAAAACAACTGCTCTGAAAAAAATGATTGCAGATCAAGCCTGGAAATTGTAAAAGAGTCAGGATATTAGCTATCAGCTGTTTAGACCTGTCGTTTAAGCGCATCGACACGATCACACTGTTCCCAGGAAAATTCATCACGGCCGAAGTGGCCATATGCCGCTGTTCTGAGATATATTGGTTTCAGTAAATCAAGCTCCCTGATTATACCGGCTGGAGTCAGATCAAACTCCATTGAAACCAGCTCCTCAAGTCTTTCATCTTCCACAACACCTGTTCCAAAGGTGTCTACCAGAATTGACACCGGCTCCGGTACCCCGATGGCGTAGGCTAATTCTACTTCGCATTTGGCGCACAGCTCAGCCGCTACCAGGTTTTTTGCTATATATCTGGCCATATAGGCTGCTGAACGGTCAACTTTTGAAGGATCCTTTCCGCTGAAAGCTCCGCCCCCGTGACGGCCCATTCCTCCGTAGGTGTCAACAATTATTTTCCTGCCTGTCAGTCCGGAATCACCGTGGGGTCCGCCTATAACAAAACGTCCGGTTGGATTGATAAGAATCCTGGTTTTTTCATCAAAGAGACCAGTCGGCTGCAGCACCGGCATAATTACATTCGACACCAGCAGGCTGTATATTTCTTCCAAAGAAATATCATTGTCGTGCTGCTGAGATATTACAACGGTATCTATATGGGCAGGGATGCCGTTTTCATAACGCAGCGATACTTGACTTTTGGCATCCGGCCTCATCCAGCCAAGAGTCCCCTTTTTTCTCAGGGAGGCTGCTTTTCTCAGCAGCTTATGGCTGAACATTATGGGGGCGGGCATTAATTCTGGTGTTTCATTGGTTGCAAATCCGAACATCATCCCCTGATCACCGGCACCCTGTCTGCCTTTGTTGATTCCATCCTCAATGGAAACACCACGGGCTATATCAGGGGATTGTGTATGGATTGCATTGAGAATTGCCATTGATTGATAATCAAGACCATATTCCGGATTGTCATACCCTATATCCTGAACCACCTTCCGTACCAGATCCTGAAGAGATACATACGTTTCAGTAGTTATTTCTCCTCCAACCAGGACCATGCCGGTCGTTGCAAACGTCTCACAAGCCACTCGGGAGGTTGGATCATCCTGAAGACAGGCATCTAGAACGGCATCAGATATCTGATCACAAAGCTTATCGGGATGTCCTTCGCTCACCGATTCCGATGTAAATAAATAAGACTTTCTTTGATCTCTCTGCATAGTATTCTTCTCCAAACCCACCAAACCACCGCAACCATAATGACGGACAGGAATATTCCGGGATGTAATCCCTATTTGATGAAATCAGATGTTCCTCAGGATTTCATACCCTTGTAAAAAACCCGGACCTGCTTATAAAGCCCATCACCTTCGCTTCTCGTGTCAACTTCAATAATATCATTCAAAGCTGTGTGTATAAGTCGCCGTTCAAAGGGGTTCATCGGTTCAAGCAGTCGTGACCGTTTAGTCTCCTTTACCTGTTCCGCTGTTTTATATGCAAGCTTTACTAAATGTTCTTCATGTCTGATACGATAGTTTTCACTGTCGATAACAACCTTTTTAGCGTTTTCCAACTGCCCGGCATAGACGTTTGCAAGCAGCTGCAGGGAATCAAGGTTTTTACCTTTTTTACCGATTATTATTCCCGAATCCGGTGAATCAATAGTCAGTCCAAGTTTGAATTCACGTCTATAGGCGACATTGACAACTCCCGGAAACCCCATTTTTTTGAGAATTGTAGTAATAAAATCAATAACCTTCTTTTCAAAATCATCTGGTTCAGTCTGAATCGATCTTTTTTTTTCAGGCTGCTGTTCGATTTCATGTTCAGCATCAAAATGTATCCTGATTTTTACCAGGCCTTTTCTGAACAGTCCTTTTTTCTCACTTTCCACAACTTCCACATCAAAGTTTTCCCTGTCCAAACCAAGTTCCCGAACAGCATTATCAATTGCTTCCTGTTCGGTTTTTCCTTCAAAATCTTTTATCATATATTTCACCTCTTCCGGTGGATATCTCTTGAACCAAATATCATCAGTTCTTTGCTATCCCCAGGTTATTATCTTTTTTTCTTGCCCTGAGAAGGTTTTCCCCCACCAGGTTTTTTTGAAGGCGGTTTAACTATCTTAAGGGTGGGATTTGCCTTCTCTTCTTCCACCTTATGTTTACGTATTAAATTTGTAGCTTCCTGCTGAAGAACAGTAAAAATGTTCATGACTGTCCAGTAAAGAATCAACCCTGAAGGAGCATTATAGAGAATAAAGAAAAACATTCCCGGCATTAAATAGGTAAACATTTTATTCATTCCAGCCCCGCTTCCGGCTGACTGAGCCCCTGCCTGACTGAATTTCATGGATAAAATCATAGTGGCTACATAGAGAATAGGCAGCAGGCGCAGATCGCTGCCTAAAAAGGGAATACTTACCGGTGAAAAATTCCAGATGGATTCAGGGGAAGATAGATCATTTATCCATCCGGGAATGAAAACTGCACCGCGAAGCTCAAAATGCTTGTTGAGCAGACCGTATAAGGCAATAAAGACTGGAAACTGCAGCAGCATGGGAAGACAGCCGCCCATAGGGTTAACTTTTTCCCGTTTATAGAGCTCAGAGAGTTCCTGATTCATCTTTGCTGTGTTGTCTTTGTATTTTTCCCGTATTTCCTGCATCTGAGGATTCAAGGCCTGCATCCTTGCCGTTGATTGGAATGATTTACGTGTAAAGGGAAACAAAACAACTTTTATTAAAATTGTAAGCAGTATTATAGCTATACCATAGTTGGGTATGATCATATAGAAAACACCAAGCAGCCACTTGAGAACATTTTCCAGCCAGCCAAACCAGGTGCTTGAGTCCATTGCTTTTTCAAGCTGAAGATCTTTCAGACCAAATCCGTTATCTTCAGCATTGTTGTAGATTGCCAAATGCTGCTTCTGCTGCGGTCCAATGTAAAATCTGAATACATCAGTATTCACTGAGCTGTTAACTGCCGGACGGGAAAATTTCATAAAAGAGGTGAGGGGAATTGTTTCTGTAGAACCCTCGGAAAGACGCAAGGTATATTGTGTAGCATCTGGAATACCGATTACAGTAAAGTATTTCCCTGTCAAAGCAGACCAGGAGAATAGGGAATCAACGATAAGCTCACCATTCTTCAGCTTTGCCTGTTTTTGTTTTCCTTCCTCCAGAGTGTAGAAACGTCTGTACTCGTAACGACCGTCAGGAGCTTCGAAGAATTCCGGTCCTATCTGGGGACCAAATTCCAGAGTATACGAGTATCCGCTGTAATTGAGAGGAACCACTTCGTTCACACTGTTCTTCAATTCAATGGAAAGCTCAAAAAGGTAATCATTCGGAGCAAAAACAAAGGTTTTTGTCAGTCTGAAGGTATCTGACAGTGTCTGGCCGTCATTGCCGATTATACCAAAATCACGATAGAAGCGGATGGTATAATCATCAGGTCTGGAAACATTATAACCGTAATCGGTCCGCGTTGCGGTATCATACCCAAAATAGGTTTTAAATGCCGTATCTTCTGGAGAATCTGAAAATATCATATTGACAGGAATACCGTTATCTAGATGTTTTTTCAGCTTTATTGATGAAATTGATGCAGACTCTGCATCAAAAACGATATCGAACACTTCAGTTTGAAATTGAAACTCACGAAGAGAAGGGTCATCACCGACTGCTGTAATAGACCCAGGAGAACCGCTCGTTTCAGAGGGTCCCGCCGCAGAGGATACGGGCAGTTGTGTTGTTACTGATGTGTCAGTGGCTCCCGCCGGTGTTTGAACAGGCTGTACTGCTTCAGTCTGAACTGATGGTTCGGGTGCGAAAAATATTGCCTGAATGGAAAATCCCACTATTATTATGATAACAGACAATATAATTGCTAATACGGTATTTTTATCCATGATAACTCCTGAGAACAGCGGCGGGTGATAATCAGTTGATACCCAGGAATTTCAGACATGAAAATATAATAATCAGTCAGCAAAGCTTTTTTTAGAAATTATGCCTGCTTTAGTAAAAAGATACAGTAATTGTTCTCTTCTTTCCCAAAAATCATACTTCTTCCCCGGGTAAAACAATACGGCAATATCTTTACCGCCGCATGTAAACCGATCTTTTTCCTGACGGTACGCTTCCCTAGCATGTCGTTTTACAAGATTTCTCTCAACTGCATTGCCAAATTTTTTGACAGGAATAAAAACAACTCGATTATACTGCAGATTGTTAGGAACAAAGCGAAGCCGTACACCAGTACAGGAGACGGCTTTACCTTCATGAAAAACACGATTAATATCCGATTTTCTTTTCAGCCGTTCCCGTTTAGTATGGTTTTTTCTCATCGGAGGTAGAGAGTTTTTTTCTGCCTTTCTTTCTTCTTCGTGCCAGCAGCTGACGTCCGCCTTTGGTTTTCATGCGTGCTCTGAAGCCGCCTTTTCTATTTCTCTTTACTCTGCTTGGTTGATACGTTCTTTTCATACAGGACGCTTCTCCTATGTTGTCGCAAGCAGCACATACTTCATGCAGTAATGGTTTCTACTGAAAGTCTACGCTGAAAGCGGTATTTTCTAATATTCAAACTTCTGATATGTTATTACACACCATCGAGTGAGGAAGTATACCGATGGAATAAGGTTCGTGTCAATATAATGTCGTGTATCAGAACTCTTTTTTAAGGGTTTTTTGATATCTTCACCAGTGAGAAAATACATTGGAAAAACTTACTGCTCAGGAAAAAATCAGACTGCTCGCTAACAGATCTGTTTTAACACTGTATATTTCCGGTTTTCTTGTTCTTATGAACCTGATGGTCTCATTAACACTTTTCCCTCTTTACATACAGTTCCGCGGCGGCGGAGATTTTATGATCGGGCTGCAAAGCAGTATCTTTGCGGCCGCTTCCGTTTTACTCAGGCTCTATTTCGGACCTCTTGCTGATTCCGCGGGAAGACGGTTTCCTCTTGTGCTGGGAGCTTTTGTTTTCGCAACATCACCTCTCCTCGTCTGGGCTTCTCCCAATTTTTTCTTCATGATTCTTGCGAGAATATACCAGGCAATCGGAATGGGAACCTTTTTATCAGCGGCAAGTTCATCTATTGCTGATCTTGTTCCTGATAAGGTTCGAGGAACAGCTCTTGGCCTTTATCGTGCGTCCATATCAGCAGCTATTATGATCGGCCCATTTTTTGGATACCGTCTAATTGATCATTATGGTTATGCCGGTCTGTTTACAGCTCTTTCTGTAACATCTTTTAGCGCAATGCTGCTTCTTCTCACCCTCAAGCTTCCCCCTGTCAGCCTGCAGTGCAAGGATAAAACAGTAAAATTAAAAGATCTTCTTGGCCTATTCCGCATAAGCAATCTTATGTGGTGTTATATAGGAATCTTTATCACTTCAATTACTTCGGGAATTGTACTTACATATACAGCTGTCTATCTTGAATTTTTCTCAGGAGTTATTTCTGCACCGCTTTTCTTTTCACTTTTTGCCGCTGCCGGAATCATCTCGGCCCCCTTTTCAGGTTTTGTTTCCGACCGAATCGGCAGAAAAGCTGTTCTTATCCCTCTTATCCTGTTTTTTGGTGCAGGCTTGATTTTTATGGGCTCAGAAGCAATTCTTTACTCCTGGTTTTCCTGGTGTATTCCGTTAATTGCAGGTATTGGTTATGCAGGAAGCTTGTCAGTATTTATAACCTGGGTAGTAGACAGCGCTCCTCCACATCTTAGAGCATCAGCTTTGGCTTTTGAGGAGAGCTCAATTGATATTGGCAACGCAGTCGGCGTTTTCACTTTTGGCCTGCTGGCAGCAGTTAGCACTTATTCAGCTCTTTTTGCTGGTCTGGGAATCTTTACTATTCTGTTTTCTTTTGTGGTAAAATTTTTGAAAAAGTAAGGATAACAAACAAACTATAATTGATCCCTTGCTACAACCATCCTGATTTGATTTATGCACAGCTCAGGATATTTCTCTGCAATTCTCGTTAAAATTTTCCGAGTATTCATGGATATGAGCTGTGCCCAGCCTGGATGATCAACTACTATTATAAGGGTATCTTTTTCAATTTCCTTTACGCTGCTGTGTGAAGCCAGCTCAGCACCAGCTACGGTTTCCCAGTTTCTAAAAAGTGACACGTAGGTTTTTTCACCAGGTTGGGAAATTTCCAGGCTGGAGAAAACCTGCTCAATAAGGTCAGATGCTTTTTTCATAATCAGAAAATTCTCCGTCTATAACACGATATACCTTTCCTGAAAAAGATCCTTCTCTAAAATATGCTTCTCCAGGAAGAAAAGTGAAAAAAGCCTGACTGAATCCTCGTGTATTATCCAGAAATCTCTCTCTTTTCTCAATATCCAGTTCCAACAGCACATCATCCAGCAAAATTATTGGTTTCGTTCCAGTTTTTCTCGTAAAGAAAGAAGCTTGAGCAGAACGTAATATTAAAGATACAAGCCTTTTTTGTCCGGTAGATGCTGTTTCTATATAATTCTTTCCATTTCTCACAACAATAAATCTATCCCTGTGGGGACCTGTTGTTGTAGTCTGATAACGCATATCATTTTCAAGGGAATTGCGGAGTTTATTTTCAGCTTCCTCTTCACTCCTGCAGTCTTTCCACGAAGGTTTATAGACCACATATACTTTTTCCTCATCAAGAGATATTCTTTTAAAAAGTTCCGGGAAAAGTTCATTGAATTCCTTAACCAGCTGGCTCCTTTTTTTTTGAATATCCATACCAACTTCTGCAAGCTGATAATCATAAAGATTCAGCAAATCGTATCTTTTGTCTTTAAGCAGCGAATTTCTCTGTTTTAAAAGATTCTTATATTTTCTCATATCATCAAGAAAAAGAGGATCGTAGAGAGTCATTGTCTGGTTATAAAATTTCCTTTTTTCTTCCGGACTGCCCTGAACAAAATCAATATCTTCGTGCGTAAAAACAATACAAGGAATCATGTAAATTAGTTCTTTACGATCCCTTATTTCTTTATTTTGAATATAAATTGTTCTTTTACCGTCTTTTATTCTATACGTAATTTTTATTTTTTCCCCGTCATCAAGGAAAGCTGTTATAGATACAGCTGCTTCATGAGTATTGAAAGTGCATAGTTGGGAAAGTTTAGTTTTTCTGAAAGAATTGCCGTAACATGCGGTATAAATTGCTTCAAGAAAGTTCGTTTTTCCCTGACCATTATTACCTACTAAGGTGACAAAGGTATTATCGCAAAAAACTCTTCCGTTTTGCAGATTTCTAAAATTGTATATAGATACAGAGTCTATACGCATTAATCCAGCTGCATTGGCATTATTATATGGAAAAAGTCTTTTTCTGGTTCCGATAGAATAGTTATTGCTTTGTTCGGTTCAGTAAACGATATAACAATTTGTTCCGTATCAATAACTTTAACCGGATTGACAAGATAATGGTAATTTACGGCAATAAGAATTTCATCTCCTGAATATTCGCAGGGAATTTCCTCACGAGCTGTTCCAATTTCATTTTCTTCGGTAAATAAGACTACTTTTCCTTCGCTGATGTTTATAAAAAGACGGCTTGATTTTTGATCAACAAGCAAAGAAACTCTTTTAAGTGCTTCACTCATAGCCTGTTTCTCAACAATACAGAAATAGTGCTGCTTATCCGGAATTACTCTCTGATAGTTTGGAAATTGTCCTTCAATTAGAGTTGAATATATTTTATGGGAGTCAAATTCAGCAAAAATGTAGTTATCATTGATAGAAAGAGAAATATTTCCTTCATTACTGCTCAATTTCTTAATAAGGTTAAGAATCTTTGGGGGAATAATGACTGGTTTGAACAGCGGTATCTGCTGTTCAAGTACTCTATTGATATAGGAAAGGCGTCTCCCGTCGGTAGCTACCATAACTAAACCTGAACTGCTTTGCTCCATGAAAATACCATTCATAAAAAAACGTGTTTCATCTGTCGAAACAGCAAAGATGGTCTGATTAATCATTTCAATAAAATCTTTTTGGGGAACTTCAAAAAAACTTTCTTCATCTGCAATTCGAAGCTCAGGAAATTTTTCGGCAGTAATACTTTTTAACTTGAAATCAATTTTCTGAAATAACGGACGTATAACCACAATATCCTGAACATCTTCAAACTCAATGTCTCCATCGGGAAGTGCTCTGATAATTCCTAACAGTTTGTCACAGTATACTGTAGTACTGCCGGCTTCGATTGTTTCAACAGGTATTTGTGTTTTAAATCCAATTTTGAGATCTGTAGCTTTGATTGTAAGAGTGTTGTTAGAAGTTTCCAATAAAACATTGGAAAGGATTGAAAGTGTATTTCTCGATGCTATGATTTCCTGAGCAATAGCAATTTCCATGAGTATTGTGTTTTTTTCACAGACAAATTTCATCGATTATTTCCTCCTCAATCGCAATTATAAACAAATCCAAAATCCTCTACTATTATTAGTATATTATAGTAGTAGTAGTAATAGGGCCTGTGGATATTGTGGATAACTTCTGTAAATCAATCTATCAAAACGTATTAATCGCTGTTTTGCTTGTTAGTAACTCTGCATTTTTATCCACAGCTTATCCACATTATTAACAACTATATCATATTATCCACAATTTAATGACAAAAATCCACAACTTATACAGAAGTTATCCACCGGTTATCCACAAGAATATTATTGTGCATGATAGAAAAATTGAAGAAAATTAATGGCTCTTATAACTATGTATGGAACGGATAAGTTTTTGAATAATATTTTCCATTCCCGGGTCACTTTGAAGAAGTCCTTCTATGCGTTGGCATGCATGCATAACAGTAGTATGATCTCTTCCCCCAAACTCATAACCGATTTCTGTTGTAGAGTAATCGGTTATTTTGCGGGAAATATACATTGAAATCTGACGGGGCAGAGATACAGCACGTGTTCTTTTTTTTCCGCGCAGTTCTATATATGAAAGATTGAAATACTCAGCAACTACTCTTTGAATTGTTTCTATAGCAACACTTTGTTCACGATTAAGGGAATAGGCATTTTTCAATTGTTCACGAACAATATCTAAAGAAATTTCTTTATTAAGCAAATTTGAATAGGCGATCAGCTTTGTCAGAGAAGATTCCAGATCCCTTACATTAGTGTTAATGCTTTCGCATATATATGTAAGAACGTCATCTTTCATTGGGTAATTTTGCTGCTGGCATTTTTTCTTTAGAATTGCAATTCTTGTTTCCAGATCGGGAGGTTGAAGATCAACATTCAAACCCCTTTCAAAACGACTTTTTAGACGGGCTGTCAGATCTTTCAGTTCAGAAACAGGTCGGTCACAAGTAAATACCATTTGTCGATTAGATTCATAGAGGTCGTTAAAAGTATGAAAAAGTTCCTCCTGGGTTGATGATTTACCCTGAAGAAAATGAATATCGTCAATAAGAAGAATATCGGCCTTCCGGTATTTGTTTTTAAACTGCTGCGTTTTTCGATCCCCGACTGATTCTATGAATTCATTTGTGAAAGTTTCAGCTGTAACATAATGTGCTTCAATTTCCGAATTGTTTTGAGCCAGGTAGTTGCTGATAGACTGGAGAAGATGGGTTTTTCCCAAGCCGACACCACCGTAAATAAGGCAGGGATTGTAAGTTGTCCCCGGATTTTTTGCAATAGCAAGGCATGCGTTGAATGCAAAAGAACTGTTGTCGCCTACAACAAAAGAATCAAAAGAATAAGAGGGATTAGTATTGTTTGTAATAATTTTGAGTTTGGAAGTTGAGTTAGCTGAAGTTGATGACGGGGCAGGTAAGGGGTTGAAATGTTCCTGCTTCGGTCTTGAAACGGCAGTTTCAGCAGTTTCTGAAGAGGGAAGACTTTTTTCAGATGTTTTTTTTATGATAAACGATATATCAATATCAGAACCAGCAAGGTTCTGAAGGGATGCGGATATTGTTTTCAGGTATCGCTGCTTAATCTGGTCCTGGATAAACTTTGATGGCACAGAGAAAACAATTTCATTGGGTTTTGAGGTTTCATAGGTAAGTCGGTTAAACCATGTAAGATACTCTTGTTCGGAAATTTCCTTACGAATTGCTGCAAGAGATTCTTTCCAAAAAAGACTGTAATCTTGTGTGCCGTTACTCATAACGAACATAGTATATCAGCCGTAAACTAATGACAAGAATCATTGAAAATAAAACGCAAATAATTATTTAAACCTAATTAGTTAGAAATCCTAACAAAATATAATAAAGTATTATAATACATATAAATAAAAATAAATTTCATAATCAAATTTTTAGTTTGAAATGCGAAATCTTCTTGTAGTGCACTACAAGGCGGATTCATGAAAAGACCCCTTTCTTTACTTTTATTTATGAAAAAGATATAATGCTGCTATCCTTCAATTAAACAGGTAATTACGTATGCAAACAAATTATTCCGCACAGGATATTCAGGTCCTAAAAGGTCTTGAGGCAGTCAGAAAAAGACCGGGAATGTATATTGGTTCAACCGGCACAGACGGACTTCATCATCTTGTGTACGAAGTAGTCGACAATAGCATTGACGAAGCGCTTGCCGGTCATTGTTCGAATATTTATGTAGCCATAGAGAAGGGAGATATTATCCGGGTTAAGGATGACGGCCGTGGTATTCCTGTTGATATTCATCCCACTGAAAATATCAGTGCCTTAGAAATTGTCATGACCAAGCTTCATGCAGGAGGAAAGTTTGACAAAAACAGCTACAAGGTTTCCGGCGGTCTTCATGGAGTTGGTGTCTCTGTAGTAAATGCTCTTTCCGAATGGTTGGAAGTTTCTGTTTACAGAGACGGCAGCATATACCATCAAAAATATATTAGAGGCCTCCAGTCTGAACCCGTTAAAATTGTGGGAAGCTCAGACTTGTCAGGAACGCTGATTCGGTTCAAGCCGGACCCTGAGATATTTGAAACCCTTGAGTATAGTTTTGATGTATTGTCACAGAGATTGAGAGAATTGGCTTTTTTAAACAAAGGTGTTTATATAACCTTTGCTGATGAACGTCCTGAGGAGAAAAAAGTAAGGGAATTCCATTTTGACGGGGGCGTTAAGTCGTTTGTAGAGTACCTTAACAAGACAAAAAAACCACTTCATCCGGAACCTGTTTATTTTGAAGCAGTAAAGGATTATGTAGATATTGAACTTGCTTTGCAGTATAACGACGGTTATAACGAAACTGTTTTTACTTTTGTGAACAATATAAACACGCGGGAAGGCGGAACGCACCTGATCGGGTTTAAAACAGCACTTACGCGGGTCTTTAACGAGTTTTTGAAAAAATCCAAACATGCAAAAAAAATTGAAGCCCCTTTTTCCGGTGAAGATGTAAGGGAAGGAATAACCGCTGTTCTCTCAGTTAAAGTGCCGCAGCCTCAATTTGAAGGGCAGACAAAAACAAAATTGGGTAATTCAGAGGTAAAAGGGATTGTTGAGTCCCTTGTAAATCAGAAGCTTACAGATTATTTTGATGAGTATCCTGCTGTTATGGAAATAATTCTTGAAAAAGCGGTTGTTGCGTCAAAAGCAAGAATGGCGGCAAGAAAAGCCCGTGACTTAACAAGGAGAAAATCATTTCTAGAGGGCTCTGGACTTCCCGGAAAACTGGCGGACTGCAGTGAAAAGGATCCCAGTCTTTCAGAAGTCTATATTGTCGAGGGAGATAGTGCTGGCGGCAGTGCAAAACAGGGGCGAAATCGGGAATTCCAGGCAATTTTACCCTTATGGGGGAAAATGCTTAATGTTGAAAAGGCGAGAGCTGACAAAGTTATTGGCAATGACAAACTGCAGCCAGTTATAACCTCAATCGGGGCTAATTTCGGGAATGAGTTTGATATTACCAAGGTCAGATATCATAAAATAATAATAATGGCAGATGCCGATGTAGACGGTTCACATATAAGAACGCTGCTTCTCACTTTCTTTTTCAGATATATGCCGCAGCTCCTGGAAAAGGGATATGTGTATCTGGCTATGCCGCCGCTCTATAAAATAACCCATGGTAAAAAAATCTTTTATGCATATGATGAAAAAGAGAGAAAGAAAGTCATATCTGAGCTAGGCTTGACAGAAAACGATGCAAAAGTTGGAATACAGCGATACAAGGGTCTTGGCGAAATGAACCCCTCCCAGCTGTGGGAAACAACCATGAATCCGGAAACACGAACAATAATACAAGTCAAGCTGGAAGATGCGGTTGAGGCGGACGAAGTTTTTTCTATGCTGATGGGTGAAGAAGTAGAACCGCGAAGAAGGTTCATTGAGGAAAATGCACTTCTGGTTTCCAACCTGGATGTGTGAGTTGAGTTCAAGTATAAATATTTTTCTCAGAAGCAATTAAGCCTGTAAGGCAATTTATATGAGGTATAACATTGAGTGATGCAGAACAGAAGCAGAAGCAAAGAATAATTCCTGTTGCTATTGAAGACGAGATGCGGGAGTCTTATCTCAACTACGCGATGTCTGTAATAGTCAGCCGTGCACTTCCTGACGTCCGGGATGGTTTGAAACCGGTGCACAGAAGAATTCTATACTCCATGTATGAAATGGGGTTACGGTCAGATAAAGCTTTTAAAAAGTGCGGAAGAATCGTTGGTGATGTTCTCGGTAAGTTTCATCCTCATGGGGATCAGTCAATTTACGATGCGCTTGTCAGGTTGGCACAGGATTTTTCCCTTCGGTACCCAGTTGTTCAGCCTCAGGGGAATTTCGGTTCGGTTGATGGAGATCCGGCTGCTGCGATGCGGTATACCGAAGCAAGAATGGCAAAAATAGCAGAGTATTTACTCAGTGATATAAATAAGGAAACTGTTGACTTCGGGCCGAATTATGACGATTCAATGGAAGAGCCTCAGGTGTTGCCTTCCGCTTTTCCCAATCTGCTGGTAAATGGCGGCAGTGGTATAGCAGTCGGCATGGCGACAAATATTGCACCGCATAATCTTACAGAAGTCTGCAATGCGGTTTGTGCACAAATCGAAAATCCTGAAATTGAAATAGATGAATTGATGGAGTATATAAAAGGCCCCGATTTTCCTACAGCGGGAATTATTTGCGGACTTCGCGGTATAAAAAATGCTTTCAGAACAGGACGAGGAAGAATAACTGTACGGTCACGTTGCAATATGGATACTTTGGCTAATGGCCGCGATGTAATAATAGTTTCAGAGCTGCCGTATCAGGTAAATAAAGCCAATCTCATTTTAAAAATTGCTGATCTTGTAAGAGATAAAAAGGTTGACGGCATTGCTGATCTGCGAGATGAATCAGACCGTGACGGCATGAGAATTGTTATTGAACTTAAGAGAACTGCAGTTGCCAAAGTTGTTCTGAACCAGTTGTTTACTCATACTTCACTTCAGCAGAATTTTAATGTCAATAATTTGGCATTGGTTGACGGGCGTCCAAAACTATTGTCTCTGAAAGAGATGATCTTTTACTATATTCGTCATCGAAAAGATGTTGTAATCAGAAGAACACAGTTTGATTTGCGAAAAGCGGAGGAAAGGGCACATATACTTGAAGGGCTGAAAATTGCACTGGACAACATTGATGAAGTAATAAAGATAATCAAAGCAGCTGCGGATGTTAATGACGCGCGCGTGGCTTTAGTTAAGACTTTTGGATTGTCGGAAATACAAGCGCAGGCAATTCTTGATATGCGGCTGCAAAAGCTTACAAGCCTTGAGACGAAAAAAATTAATGCCGAACTTGATGAAATTCGACAGAAAATAGGCTATTACAAAGAACTTCTTGCAAGTGAGTCGTTGCAGATGGAAGTTGTTTCAAAAGAACTCCGCGAAGTTGCAGAAAAATTTGGTGATCCGAGAAGATCGGAAATTCAACCTGATGAAGTTGATGATATTAATATTGAAGACCTGATCAAAGAAGAAAACGTTGTCGTACCCATATCACATCGCGGATTTATAAAACGTGTTCCCGCTTCAGCATATAGAGTACAAGGGCGAGGTGGTTTTGGTGCAAAGGCTGCAAGTTTACGAGATGAGGATTTTGTTGAACACCTATTTGTGGCATCAACTCATGATCATGTACTATTTGTTACTTCGGTGGGTAAGGCATATTGGATTAAAGTACATGAAATTCCAGAAGGTTCACGTATTTCTAAAGGAAGCCATATAAAATCTCTGCTGGCAATAAGTGCTGATGAGGATGTTACTGCTATTATCACATTTAAAGATTTTAAGCAGGGCACTCATTTGTTTATGGCAACGCAGCGAGGAGTTGTGAAAAAGGTTGAAATTCCACTTTTCGTAAACGCAAAAACACGAGGTATTGCAGCAATAAATCTGGATGATGGTGACAAACTGGTAAGTGCATTGCTGACTTCAGGTAAGGATGAAGCGCTGCTTGTAACAAGAAAGGGGCAGGCTGTACGCTTTTCAGAACAGTCAGTCAGATCAATGGGCAGAGCTTCGCGAGGTGTCTGCGGTATAAAGGTATCTGCTCAAGATGAGGTTGCGGGAGTTCTCCGTGTGGAGGAGCAAAATAAAATTTTGCTTATAACTACCAATGGATTTGGAAAGAGAGTCCAGTTTGACAGTTTTGCTAATCATTCCAGAGCTACAAAAGGACAGATATGTTATAAAACAAATGATAAAACTGGAGAAATTGTTGGTGCTCTTTCCATTGGTGACAACGATGATTTGATGTGCATTACGGCACATGGTCTTTCTATACGAACAGATGCCTTGAAAATACCAGTACAGGGGAGAAGCGCTGCAGGTGTTATCGTGTCAGCCCTGAGGAAGCCGGATAAAATTGTTTCTATTGCCATGACAGAAAAAGAGGAACAAGTAAACGAAGAAGAGATAGAGCTTACGGATGTTACTGATGAGGCAAACGGAGAATAAAGCTCTTATAAAAGGGTTTTAGCATAATAATTATTA
>JAIPFR010000013.1 GCA_021736525.1 Spirochaetia bacterium | reverse complement strand
GACGGAGCAAAAAGTTTTTCACGATTTATGCTTCATTACAATTTTCCTCCATTTTCAGTTGGTGAAACTGGACGAATGGGAACCGGCCGAAGAGAAATTGGACATGGCCATCTTGCTCAGCGAGCTCTTGAAAGTGTTTTGCCTTCCAAGGACGCATTCCCCTATACAATTAGAATAGTATCTGAAATTCTTGAGTCAAACGGATCCTCGTCAATGGCTTCAGTCTGCGGCGGATCTCTTTCATTGCTTGCCGCAGGTGTACCTATTGCAAAACCTGTTGCCGGAATAGCAATGGGCTTGATTTCATCAGACAGCAAAGCAGTTGTTTTAAGTGATATTCTTGGAGAAGAAGACCATCTTGGTGATATGGACTTCAAGGTTGCAGGAACGGAAGATGGAATAACTGCGTTCCAGATGGATATCAAGATTTCCAATGTAAGTAGAGAACTGATGGGCAATGCCCTGGAACAGGCCAGAAAAGGGCGAATGCATATTCTGGGCATAATGAACGGAATTATAGAACATCCGAATTCAGAAATTTCAGATTTTGCTCCAAGAATTGAAACTTACAAAATTGATGAAGACAAGATTGGAGCAGTTATAGGACCGGGCGGCAAAACAATAAAAAGTATTGCTGAAAGAACTGGTGCAGAAGTTAATATAGACAATGACGGTAAAGTTACTATTTATGGAAAGAGTGCCAATTCAGCAAAAGCTGCATTAGAGCTGGTAAAATCCATAGTTGAAGAACCTGAGGTTGGACGAATATATCAGGGGATTGTCAAGAAAATTATGGATTTTGGCGCTTTTATTGAAATTCTTCCTGGAAAGGAAGGCCTGTGTCATATTTCTAAACTTTCAAAAACCCGAGTCAACAATGTCAGCGATGTGCTGGAACAAAATCAGGAAATACCGGTAAAACTGCTTGAAATTGACCGTATGGGAAGGCTTAACTTAAGTTATGTTGATGCACTGATAGAGTTGGAAAAGAAATAGAAGCGATGCATCCTGCTTTTGCTTGACCAATTGTTTAGCTTGCAGGATGCTTTTGATATTTTATATTGTGGGTGAAATGTGGATAATGCAGAGAATTTTTTACAAGGAATACCCATTCCAGTGACTCTTGAAAAGGGAGCTTCAATTCCCGTCTATGCAACTGAAGGCTCTTCAGGTGCAGATATTCACGCATATCTTCCCGAAGGGGCTATTACCTTAAAGCCTGGAGCTTTCCAGCTTATACCTACCGGCATCTGTATGGAAATTCCCAAGGGCTTTGAGGTTCAGGTACGCCCTCGTTCAGGATTGGCAGCAAAGTTTGGTGTGACTGTACTTAATTCACCCGGTACAATTGATTCAGATTACCGCGGAGAAGTTAAAGTTATATTGATTAATCATAGTGACAGTAATTTTATAGTCCGCCATGGGGAACGTATAGCTCAGCTTGTTACAGCAAAAACAGCAAACGTCCAATTTAATGCGCATGAACGTTTGAAGGAGACTGCAAGAGGGGAAGGAGGTTTCGGCTCGACCGGAACATGAGCAAATGAAATCCAGGCATAAATATACGACCCTTAATATGTATATTACCAAGGAGTATATTTTCGCCTTTGCTGTTGCATTTATTTTTTTCTTTGCTATTTTCTTTGTGAACCAGCTACTCGTAATCGCAAAGAATATTCTCCTGGCAAATGTTTCAATCCTGGATGTTCTAAAAATAATTCTTTATTCTGTTCCTGTTATTCTCTCTTTCACCTTTCCGTTTGCTTCCCTTACAGGAGCAGCTATGGCTGTTGGTCAGTTGTCGTCTTCAAATGAACTCCTTGCCCTTCGAGCCGGCGGAATTTCTTTCTCTCGGATCTTTTTTCCGGTAATCGCAATCAGCCTGGTATTAACTGTATCGTCTTTTGCCTTAAACGATATTCTTCAACCTCTCGGAACTATCAAGTATAAAGAACTTTATCGTGAACTGCTTTATAGGAATCCGGCCCTTGAGCTCCGTGCTAACAGTGTATCGAAATTCGGCAATACTTTTTTCATAGCCGGTAGTGTCGATGAAGGAACCGTTGACAGTCTTTTCATTCTCAAACCGGAATCTACAGGCCTTACCGTGATTTCCTCAGAGAGTGCTGAACTTACCGAATCTGCGAAAGGTTCAGATTTACTTACTATTACCCTGAAAAACATTGAGGGTTTGACTCCTAAGGGAAAAGTGCTCAAAGAGTTTGATCACTATACAGCTGAAGAGATGGAGTATTCCATTTTCTTAAATACGGTAAATTTCAGTTTCATGAGTGTAACGCCTAATGATATGAGCATTCGTGATCTTTTCAGTGAAATCAAGATCCTTAAGGATGAAAAACGATTAAGTGAGCTTCAGGCTTCTTACTTTGCCTCAAAAATGAAGTATCTTACTTATTCTGAATATTTTACTGAATTCAGCAGAACCCCGGACAGCAATTTTGAAAACTCTTTCCAGTACTTTGAACGTTATAAGGCGGCTAAAAATGATAAAATTGAAAGCAGAAAGCTTCAATACTATTTATTGGAATTCTATAAAAAAACTGCACTGCCAACTGCCTGCACAGCTTTAGTCTTTTTTGCTTTTCCGCTTTCCGCTTTTCGCATGAGGAACGGGAAGGTTGTAGGTTTTGGCGTTGGTATTATAGCTTCGACTTTCTACTGGTTCATGCTGTTTGCAGGTCAAACCCTGGGTAATCGAGTGCCGGTTCCTCCTTTTGTAATTTTATGGTTTCCAAATGTTCTGTATGCCGGAATCGGTATTGTACTGTTATATCTCAGGGGCAGAAGATGACCATAACCATCTGGAAATATCTTCTTCATCAACTTTTAATCTCCTTTCTGGCTTCGTTGCTTTGTTTTGTTCTTATTCTTGAGTTTGCGGACCTTTTCACCAACATAAACCGCTTTATATCCAATGATGCAGATATCAGTGACATATTAAAGACATTAATTCTTTATATACCGAAATCAATAGCTTACGGCATCAGTCCTGCGCTGCTCTTTGCTTCAACCTATACCCTGGCTGGTTTCTATTCCAGTAATGAACTGATATCTATACTGAATGCCGGAATCTCCTATAGAAAATTCATACTGCCCATTATCCTGCTGGGTTCAGCCATGAGCCTTTTCAGTTTTGCCTTCAATGAAATTATAGTTATAGATACTTTCAACATGAAGAATGAGTTCACCTCAGATTTACTAGGATTCTCCAACTCACTCGATAATACACAGGTTGTTATCAGGACAGCTTCAGATTCAGGAAATGAATTAAAGCAGCTCATATATTACGCCAGATATTATCAGGATAAAAATAAGCAAATGCAGGGTTCTACTATTATTATTATTGAAAACAAAAACTCTGTAACTCAGCGCATCGATGCGGAAAGAGCAGTATATTCTGATGACGGATTGTGGGAGTTTTATTCTGCCTTTGTGTATACTTTTTCAGAAGAAGGGACTGTTACTCCTGAATATTTTGAGACATATTCAAACCCTTTACTCAATCTTGACCCCGTTAACCTTCAGAACACTCAAGATGATATAGCCAATCTTAAACTGTCCGATGCACGCAGGCTGCTTAGGAGAATAAAGCTGATTGACAACATTACTTACCGATCTTATCTTACTGACTATTTTGAACGATTCTCCTTTTCATTAACACCACTTATTGTTATTATGTTCTCTAGTGCTTTTGCTTGGCTTTTTAAAAAAAATATCCTATTTTTCAGCATATTGCTTAGTCTGATGATTTCAGTTCTCTACTACATAACTGAAATGGTGAGTATTCTTTTTGCAAAGCAGGGCTATATTCCACCTCTTCTAGGGGCCTGGCTTCCACTTATATTATTCGGAATTATAGGGGCACTGCTCCTGAAAGCCGTAAAAACTTGAGGTGTTTGTGATAAAACAGTTTTTTTCTATTACTGATACAGATTCATCATCTAAAGCGAGAACAGGAACACTTGAACTTCCGCACGGCAGCATTGAGACACCCGCTTTCATGCCTGTCGGAACAAACGGTACCGTTAAAGCGCTTCATCACACTACAGTAGAAAACATTGGATACAGGCTCATTTTAGCAAATACGTATCATCTCTATCTGCGTCCCGGACTTGATGTTATCCGACATTACGGCAGCCTTCATGATTTCAGCAGCTGGGAGCACAATATTTTGACGGACAGTGGAGGTTTTCAGATTTTCAGCTTGGCTGATTTTCGAAAAATACAGCCGGGAGGTGTCACATTCCGATCGCATGTTGATGGTTCCTACCATGAATTGACCCCGGAAAAAGTAGTTGACGCCCAAATGGTTTTTAACAGTGACATAGCTATGTGTCTGGATGTCTGCACACCGCCTGAAATACCGGAAAAGAAGGCAAAAGAGGCTATGGACATTACTCATGCATGGGCTGAACGATCCATTTCTCATAGACTGAAGCATCCGGAATATACCGGTCATCTCTTTGGAATAATCCAGGGTAATTTCTATCCGGAACTTCGAAAGGAGAGTGCGAAGAAGATTTCCAGTCTCGATTTTCCGGGAATTGCCATCGGCGGGTTATCAGTAGGAGAGGATTTTCCAGTTTTTCAGGATATGCTATCACACACTGTTGAGTTTGTTCCTCAGAACCGTCCTCTCTATGTCATGGGTATCGGAACACCTGATTATATCCTTGAAGCCGTCGAAAACGGGATCGACCTCTTTGATTGTGTTTTTGCCACCCGAACAGCCAGGAATGGTGCAGTATTTACGAAAGAAGGTATGATAAACCTGAAAAAAGCTTACAACACATATGAGAAAGGTCCCATAGACGCAGGGTGTACCTGCACGGCATGTAAGATCTATTCAAGAGGTTATCTGCGGCATCTTTTCAAAACCAATGAAATTCTCGGTTTGATGCTTGCTGCTGAACACAATTTAGCCTTTCTTCACTCCTTTATACGAGATATACGCACCAGCATCCGTGAAGGAAAATTTCTGGAATTTAAACGGTCCTTTCTTGAAAGATATGCTGGAAAAGCCTGACTCGACACATGAGAAAAAAAGAATCAGCTCGCTCCTGCTGATGCTTTCAACACTTGTCTCACGACTTCTTGGAATAGTACGGGTCAGGCTTATATCAGCTTTTTTCGGTGCTGACGGAACGGCAGATGTACTCAATTTCACTTTCAGCATACCCAATAACATTCGCAAGCTGCTGGCTGAAGGAGCCCTGTCATCAGCATTTATCCCAGTTCTGACAAAAGCCGTAAAACAAGACGAATCCTCACTTGAAACCAGCCATGCCCAGCATCTGCTGGCTCGAATTCTGGGATTTCAGGCGGTTGTGCTGATTCCCTTGACTATATTTGTCTGGATATTTCCTGAATCGGTTATAACATT
This sequence comes from Spirochaetia bacterium, assembly GCA_021736525.1. Taxonomy (GTDB): domain Bacteria; phylum Spirochaetota; class Spirochaetia; order JABMQR01; family JABMQR01; genus M55B182. The sequence goes on along the minus strand of JAIPFR010000013.1, from coordinate 14,287 downwards.
CCTGTCTGACTTCAGTGATGCGCATCAAATTGCAATGGCATCAGTACTTTTGAAGTATTTTATTATTTATCTTTTTATTATATCTGTCACTGCAGTCATACAGGCGGCTCTTAACTGCAGATCTATATTTCATATATCCGCTCTAGCACCTTTAATTTTTTCCACGACAGTCATATTTTCCATTATTTTTCTTTCAAGCAGGTTTGGCGCATACGCAATGGGTATGGGAGTGCTGGCCGGAGGTTTTCTACAATTTTTCTTCCAGCTTGCTGCATACTACAAATCCGGTTATCGTCTCTCTTTCAGTTTTCAGTTTGCTGATCCAAATTTCCGGGTAGTATTGAGAACATTTATTCCCGTGCTTCTTACCTCTGGAATTTTTGCTGTTACTCAACAGGTTTCTTTTTATCTGGCTTCCCGCCTTCCAACAGGTGCGGTTACAGCCCTTTCAAATGCTGTTGTTTTTTGGCAAATGCCTTTTGGCGTGTTTTATGTATCTATTGCAACAGTTTTCTTTCCTGCGATGAGCAAGGATTTTCAAAAGAATGATGTTAAGGGTTTACAGGAAAATTTGGAAAAGGGTATCGGATATATTGTTGTGTTCCTCCTTCCTTCAGCAATTATACTTTTTTTTCTCAGTCGTGAAGTGGTTTTTTCCATTCTTCTGAGCGGCAAATTTACCGAAGAGAATGCGAAACGTACAGCCGATGCTCTTATGGCTTTTATGCCGGGTCTGGTTTTTGCCGGTCTTTTCAACTATGTTCAACGATTTTTCTATTCAATTCAAACTGTCTATAATGCCGTTAAAGCAGCAATCATATATGCCATTCTTGATATCAGCATCACAATACTGTGCATTGTAATGAATTTTGATGTAGTTTCTCTCGGAATCGGAAATAGTACGGCTTATATTGCTGCATTTATAATTCAGATGCATTTAGTAAGAAAAGAACTCCCGGGGCTGCTGCCGGGAGCTGCGGCTTTTCGCAATTTCCTTCGGGTACTTGCCGCAAATTCACCGTTAGTTATTCTACTGATTGTGTATAAATACTTTGCTGGTGTGTGGTATATAACTGGCAGCTTACTGCGCAATTTTCTACTACTCATCATTATCGGTGCTGTATGCGGGCTTACTGTTTTTACTTCATATAGATTGTTTTCCGTTGACTTTCTCTACAGAAAAAAGGCCTGAATAAGTTATTATTCAGGCCGGCACTTTTTGCGTATTTCTTGCCCTGGATTATACCGGTACTGTCTCAATCTTCAGAATTTTAAAGGCATATTCACGTTCATTAATGATAAATTCCAGTACCTCTCCAACGGCGTGATTAAGGAGTTGAGAGCCAAATGGTGCGAGATAGGAAATAATATTTTTTTCTGGATTTGACTCCCAGGGCCCCAAGATTGTATAAACTTCCTGTTTTTTTGTCTTAAGATTTTTCATTGTGACTTTTGTGCCGAATGAGACTTGAGAATTATTGACTGATTCTGATGAAATTATTACCGCCCGGTCGAGCTCATCTTTAAGCCGTCCTACAGTAATGCTCAAAAGCTCCTGTTTCTCTTTGCCTGCTTTGTATTCCGCATTCTCTTTCAAATCTCCCAAATCACGCGCCGTGCCAATTTCCTGAGAATTCTTTGGGATTTCCACTTCGAGAATTGTTTTCAGTTGTTTCTGCTTAATATCGTAAGATTTTTGCGTAACGAGGAGTCCTCCTGAGATTGTAACTTTATTTGATTTATCCTCGCCAAAGAATGTAAAATCGGGGAAACGTTCCATAATAATATGCTTCAATTCTATAAGAATCGCAGGGTCAAGGTCATCAACATCTTTAACGAGACTATAAACCCGCTGAATTGAATCGCGATCACTTTCACGGAAAAACGTATGAAGATTTTTCTCGGTAAAAAGAATCACGGAAATCAATTTTGCAATTCTCCGATTAACGCTGACATCCCGCTTGCTGCTGATCGCCCTGTTTGAAATATCCAGCAAATGCAGAAGAGCCAATAACAGTTTTTCAAACTTTATGCCAACTTCGTTTTCCCAGAATTCACGTGAATAATTTTTAATCAGCCATAAAAAGGTCTCGGAAAGTTCCTTGTATCTTGCGAAAGAGTCTCTGAAAAGTTGAATCTGAGTATCTTTTTTACCGCTGGCAGACAATTCATCGATTATGAAGGTGCTTTGATAGTGGGGGAAAAGATGTTTGAAGACCATGTCCCAATCGTCCCGGATCTTCATTGTTTCTTCCAGAAAAGATCGTTTAAGTTCTGCATCAGGTAAATTGGCAAAAGTCTGGTCGATGCTTGGAATTCCCTCGATCAGTTCCTTAAAGCCGGTTTCAATAGTCTGATTTAGAAATGGGTATGTTTTCATCAATTTTTTAACTAACAGATAGCTGGTAATGACCGTATCTGTTACGCTTGAGAAATTTTTTACAATATTAATGAAGTAACTGAAAATCTCAGTAAAATAATCAGATTCCGGATCGCTGTTATCCAAAAATTCTCTGAGTATTTTGACTTTCTGCAAAAATTCTTTCTCAGCTTTAAACAAATTAAGTGTTTTTTCCTCATAGGTGACCGGTGTCTCACGAACGGCATACTCATCCGGTTTATCCGGGTTAACACCAAAATAGGGATCTGTCTTAAGCAGTTTTCTAGCAGCAGTATTCCAGGAGAGCCATTCATTGGGTGTTAAGATGGAAGGGACAACTTCGGATTTGATGACTTTCATATTTGCAGAATTATCATAACTCTCAATGATAGTTCTCAAAGTCCAAAGAATATCCTGCTTTACTTTTTGTTTAAGCTTTTCTTTTGGAAATACACTTTTTATTACCCAGATATGGTTTTTCTGCAGAATCTGAAGTGCATTAACTGCCATCTTCAGTGACATTGCATGATCACGTTTTTTTATGAAGTCAATAACCAGGGAATCCTCAAGAATTTGCTGAATTCTGCCAATGCCCCATGTTTTATGGAAAACAAAGGTACCCTGATCAAAAGAGATGTGCTTCTCAAAATCAGCAATTGCAGCATTAATATCACGATAAGACTGGGTAAGATTCGTCTTATCTATGTAGTCTTCAAGTTTTGTATGATTCGTATATTTTTTTCTATAACAGGTAATCAGACGCTCCCTGGCTTCAGCATTCGATGGCTGGTTGACCAGTATTTCTTTAAGAATGTCAATTGATTTATCCCAGCTGCCAAGCCCGTGATATATTTCGTACATTCCTTCAAGCATTTGGGAAGCGCGGTCTTTATTGATATTTTTTGCCACACGCATGACAATATTTTTCTGATTATCATAATCTTCTGGAAGATGGTGCAGCAGTTTTTGCCAGATATCTTTGATTTGTGAAAAGTTCTTTACATTAATATACCGGTGCAGGGCTTTTTTGTAGAAATAGACCGATTTATCATTTTCATCAAGCTCCTCATACCGTTCGGCTATCAACCTCAGCAGGTCGATCTCTTCATAATCAACCTTTACAAGTCTTTCCCAGATTTGGAATTTTTCCTCATCACGTCCGGTACTATCATAGCACTCTGCAAGGGAACGAAGGGCAATCGCATTCTCTCCATATTTGAGAAGCCGCTGACAGAGAAATTCTACTAGCGTCCATTTTCTGTTGTCATAGAAGAGGTTAATCAACTGAATAAGATTGGAATCATCTATTAAATGTTTTTCAAGAGATATGATGCCCGAGACATAAAGAGAAATAATACTGTTTTTCGTGTGTGTTAAATGCTCATCACAGATTTCTTTTATTTTCAGCCAGTCAGCCCGGTTTGAGTCATCAAGCAATAGTGCATCAAGCTCTTCAAAATTAGCAACAGTATAGCTGTTAATGGTAGCCCTTGTCCACTTTTCCTCATTGAGCATCTCGGTTATTTTTTCAATCATTACTCCATCTCCAATTTAGTATATGCTGCACCGGCAGACATGTTTTTGATCTTGCCCATGGAGGGGCGTTGCATATGCCCGTCCTTCCCCTTAAACCTAACCCGACCTTTTTTCCAACAAACACAAGCCGTTCTTCACAATAAATAATGAGTAAACATTTTTATCATACGTATATTAGATTGCAACAAAAAGGATTGACAATATAGCGCTTCCTTTTGATAAAAACCTTGGAAGGTACTGATGAAAGGCGTCCAAAGAACACCACTCGCAGTATTCAGCTCTGTAAATAAAATTACAATTGTTTTCAATCCGAATATATATATTAAAATACCGTAAAAATAAGAATCTTTCAACCGATTGCGCAGGGCAATTTTTTTTGATATTACTATATATATGAAAAATAAAAAAATAATTGCTGCTCCTTCAATTTTATCGTCTGATTTTTCCAGAATTCGTGAAGAGCTGCAGCTTATACAATCTTCTGGCGCAGAATGGGTACATCTTGATGTAATGGACGGATGTTTCGTTCCCAACATTACTTTCGGGCCGAAATTTATTAAAGACATCCGATCATGTTCAAATTTATTTTTTGATACTCACTTAATGGTTGACAACCCGGAAAAGTATATTTCGGACTTTGCCGATGCTGGTTCTGATGCAATTACTATTCATTATGAAGCTGCAGTACATTTACACAGAGCTGTTCAGCACATTCATGAAACCGGAAAACTTGCTGGTGTTTCCGTTGTGCCCTCGACTCCTGTTGAATTACTGGAAGATTTGCTCTCAGAATTGGACATTGTTCTGGTCATGACTGTCAATCCAGGTTTCGGCGGACAATCACTGATACCTTTCTGTATTGAGAAAGTGCGAAAACTGAAAGCTATGTGCCAGCGCATTAATCCCGACTGCCGCATAGCAGTTGACGGAGGGGTTAATACAAGCACAATCATACCGCTGAAAGAAGCAGGAATTGATATAGCAGTTGCTGGAAGCGCTTTCTTTTCAGCTGCATCACCAAAAGCATTTATCAGCGAAATCTGCCGGGCATAGGAAGAAGACAGGAAACCATGAGAGCCGTTGTTCAGCGCGTATCGCAAGCAAGTGCAAAAGTAGATAATATAGTTGCCGGAGAAATAGCTGAAGGTCTTCTGGCATTTCTGGGAATAGAAAAGGGTGACGGCGAAGGAGACCTTGAGTACATTGTGCGAAAGTTGGTTAATGTCAGGATTTTTCATGATGAACAAGGCAGAATGAATCATTCAGTACTGGATAAAGGGGGGTCAATTCTTGTTATAAGCCAGTTCACACTTTGTGCTGACACACGCAAAGGTAATCGCCCCTCTTTCAATTCTGCAGCCGACCCTGATATTGCGGAAGCGCTTTACGAGAAGGTGTTAGAGAGAATTAAGAAGTTTACGACTGTGCAAAGCGGAATCTTTGGTGCTTCGATGGAGATTTACAGCGTGAACGATGGACCGGTAACAATACTGTTTGATTCTCGCAGGAAAGATTGACATTGGGGTAAGCCGGGGAAACATCGTAAATTATTTTTTTAATCATCTTGTACTGATTTTTGAATTTTTTCATGCTGAATTTTGGTATATTACTATGAAGCTGAAGCAACTTTTTTTCTTTCAGGTAATCCTGATGATAAGCTGCAGGGCTTTCTTAAAACGTATTGATTATTAATCGATTGGAGGGGTTGTATGGCTAAAAGGAATTCTTCATCCATGGTGCGCCATGATGATGCAGCGGGTAAAAATCAGGCAATAGAAGCCGCCAGGGATCAAATAGAAAAGCAATTCGGAAAAGGATCGCTGATGAAGCTGGGAGACAGCAGTATCGATATTAACGTTGGCTCTATTCCTTCAGGTTCGATTCTACTGGACGAAGCACTTGGCGTCGGGGGATATCCCAAGGGGCGTATTATTGAAATATACGGACCAGAGTCATCCGGAAAAACAACTATGGCTCTTCATGCGATAGCAGAAAGTCAGAAACAGGGTGGTATTGCCGCATTCATTGACGCGGAACATGCCTTAGACCCTACGTATGCCCGCAATCTCGGTGTTAATATCGATGAACTCTGGATATCACAGCCGGATACAGGGGAGCAGGCGCTTGATATAGCAGAATCCCTGGTCAGATCCGGAGCAGTTGATGTCATCGTTATAGATTCCGTAGCGGCCCTCACTCCGCAGGCGGAAATTGACGGAGAAATGGGAGATTCTCACATGGGTCTCCAGGCTCGACTGATGAGTCAGGCATTGCGCAAGCTAACTGGAATACTTTCCAAATCTCGTACTTGTCTGATATTTATAAACCAGATCAGAATGAAAATCGGGGTTATGTTTGGCAATCCTGAAACAACTACGGGTGGAAATGCCCTGAAATTTTACGCATCTGTCCGTATGGAAGTGAGGCGAATAGAAACTATTTCCAAAAGCGCGGATGAAGCCATTGGAAACAGGGTAAGAATTAAAATTGCGAAAAACAAAGTTGCGCCACCTTTTAAAAAAGTTGAAATTGATCTTATGTTTGGAAAAGGAATAAGCTATCATGGAAGTCTCCTTGACGCTGCTGTGAAATATGATCTCATCAACAAAAGCGGGAGTTGGTATACCTATGGAGACAACAAAATCGGGCAAGGCAAGGAAAACGCTAAACAGTTTCTGGAAACTCAGCCGGAAATTTCAAGTGAGCTTGATGCGGCCCTACGGAGTATTATGTTTCCTCAAAGAAGTCGCGAGCCTGTTGTCACAGACGCAGGGGAAACCAATGAGACAATATAACAACCCCTGAGACCATAAGTTGTTCCGGCTTATACAGTATCTCATAAAACAGGAGAAGGTTCTGACAATTTACTTATGCTCTGGAAATCGTTATACTGAAGACTGATGGAAGAAACAGATCAGAAAACACATAACAGTTTTAAGCTGCAAAAGTTTGAAGGCCCGCTGGACCTTCTTCTTTTTCTCATACAAAAGTCGGAAATAAATATTTATGACATACCAATTTCTGAAATTACTGAGCAGTATCTCGAGTATCTTTCTTATGCTGCCGAAACTGATTTACAGGGTTTGACTGACTTTTATTCCATGGCAGCTACTCTGATTTATATTAAATCAAAAATGCTTCTGCCCGTTGAAATCGATTTTGATGAGGAGTTTGAAGATCCTAGACGTGAACTGGTAGACAGACTTATTGAATATCAGAAGTTTAAAAAATATGCCGAGCTCATAGCGGAAAAGGAGTACGAGACAGATTTTATTTTCCTGCGAAAAAATGTGCAGAAGCCGTTGCCTTTCGATGATAGTGAACTCTGGGAAGAAATAGATGCATGGGATCTGCTTAAGACATTCTCCGGTATCTTGTCGAAAATTTCACCGGAAAGAATTTTTAATATTTATGAAGAAGTCTCGGTAAATGAAAAAATCGCTTTGATGAATGAACTTTTTGAGGATCATTTGGAAATATCTTTTCTGGATCTTGTAGTACGGCATAATTCACCCCTGGATATAATTTGTTCTTTTCTGGCAATTCTAGAGGCGGTAAAAATACGCATGATCAGGATTTATCAGAATACTGTTTTTGGAGATATCAGAATAGCCCGAAGAGAGAATTCAGACCAATTATTTATCCAGGACAGCAGTATCCCTGAGGAAAGATAAAATGATGAAAAGTGATGAAGAACTCAGCAGCGCTGCTCGCTTGATTGAATCAATTCTCTACCTGGAGAATGAACCTGTGGATATTGCGCAGCTGGCAAGGTACTCGCAAATGAATCGTGATAAGGTGGAGCAGGCCTTGGCGGAACTTCGGTATCATTACTCCGATACCAATCATGGAATAGAGATAGCTGAATTTGCAGGCGGCTTTCACTTTATGCCTAAAGAAGAACTGTGGCCGGATCTGAAGGATCATTACGGCAGAAAAATTGACCGCAGAATTTCCCGGTCAGCCATGGAAACCCTTTCGATAGTTGCCTATTCGCAGCCAATTACAAGAAAGGAAGTGGATAATATCAGGGGAGTTTCTTCTGACAATGTGATTCGACTTCTGCTTGATCGTGAATATATTCAGGTTGTTGGTCGGAAAGATGTTCTTGGCCGTCCCTTTCTATACGGCACAACCCGGAAATTCCTGCAGGATTTCAACCTGAAGAGCATATCCGCTCTTCCAAGACTGGAAGATATCGATAAAGAGAGATTTGAAGATGAAAACTAACGGTAAACCGGAATTTCCTATTCGGCTGCAAGTGTATTTAGCCAGAAGCGGCTACTGTTCACGTCGCAAAGCTGAAGAGTTCATACGGAATGGTTCAGTTACAGTAAATGGGTCAATCATAACAGAACCAGGACATGCGGTAGCATCAGAAGATGCTGTATATGTTGGTAAAACCTATGTAGAACCAATGGAACATGTATACTTAGCTTTGAACAAGCCGAAGGGTTATGTATGCAGTAATGCAGATCCTCATGCGGATCTGTTTGCCCGGGACCTTATTAACGTTCCCCAGAAAGCCTCACTATTTCACGTAGGCCGTCTGGACAAAGATTCCACCGGACTTATTTTTTATACAAATGACGGAGAATGGGCAAATACCATAGCCCATCCTTCCTTTTCCGTTGAGAAGGAGTATATTGTTCATACTCGAGAAAAACTGGAAAGAAAGCATTTAATGACAGCCGTAACAGGCTGCAGAATTAAGGGTGAACTCTATAAATTTGAACGTTTCCATATTCGCAACAGCCGCTCTATTTCGGTGGTCCTTCTTGAAGGGAAAAATCGTGAAATCCGTAAACTGCTTGACTTCCTGGGTTATACGGTTGTTTCGCTTCAGCGGATAAGAATAGGGGATATAACCCTTGGCAAGCTTCCAACTGGCAGGTTCCGATTTCTCAGCCGCAAGGAACGGCTGTCATTAAGTACAGGGCAGAGTCGTTCCGTAGAAAAGAAGCTCTACGCCCGTAAACCGTAAAAATAATAATTGACGTTACTGAGTTCTTACTGCAGAATGGATTAACTAAAAGCCAACCTCCAAAAATGCGAAGCATTTTGAAACTGGCTCGATAAGGAATAGAATACATGATAGTAGCAATTGACGGCCCGGCCGGCGTAGGTAAAAGTACTGTTGCAAAGCGGGTAGCGAAGGAATTCAACCTGCTCTATATCAATTCCGGAAGTTTTTACCGGGCAGTAGCTTACAAACATCTCAGTTCCGGTAAACCTCAGGAGAATGAGGAAGCTGTAGTAAGTACTGCGGAAAGCTGTAAATTCTCACTTGATGCAGAAGACGGCAAACTTCTCCTGGACGGTGTTCCAGTTGAACATCTTCTTCGGACTCCTGAAATCGATATGGCATCATCAGCTTTTTCCTCCATAGTAGCCGTTCGAAAAATCGTTAACCAGGCTTTACGGAAAGCTGCCGGAACGCTTGATATCATTATGGAAGGCAGAGATATTACTACGGTAGTTTTTCCCGATGCCGAACTGAAATTCTATTTTGACGGATCTCTGGAAGAACGGACCCGCCGTCGTCTACGTGATTACCAGGATGCACAGCCCTTTGAAGCAATGAAGGATGAGATTGACAAACGGGATTACAATGACAAAAATAAGGAATTTGGTGCCTTAAAACGTTCACCCGATGCAATCTATATTGATACATCATACTTGACCATAGATGAAGTTTGTGACAAAGTAGTACAGAAGATTTTTGAATATACGCAATTAAAAGGATCAGGAGAGTAGTAGTGGCAACAGATAATAGTGTCGAAAAAAACGATGTCGACAAAACAAATGAAATGCAAAATTTATTGCAGGAAGAATACTTAAAATCTCTTGATGAAATCGAAGAAGGGCAGGTTGTTTCGGGGGTTGTAGTTCAGATCAACACTGAATATGTTTTTGTTGATGTCGGCTATAAGTCTGAAGGGAGAATACCCATTACCGAATTTACGGAAATTCCGTCGGTAGGGGAAACTGTTAGCGTCGTTTTTGTCAGCAAGGAAGGACGGGGAGGACAGGTTGTTGTCTCCAAGAAAAAGGCGGACTTGAAAATTCGCACTGAAAATTTACGCGAATCCTATGAAAAGCAGGAACCCGTTGAAGGAACTTTTTCCAAGGTTATCAAGGGTGGTTTTGAAATAGATCTCATGTATGATCTTTCCGGTTTCTGTCCGCTCTCCAAAGCTGATTTATATCGTGTAGAGAACCCGGAAGATTATATTGGTATTAAAGATTACTTTATTATAGACAAGCTGCATACCGGAATGAGAATGAAGTCTGTTCTGTCTCGACGGGCGTATCTGGAAAAGGCCATAAGTGAAAGAAAAGAAAAATTCTTTACGACGGTTCAGGTTGGAGATACGGTAGAAGGAACGGTTAAGAGTTTTACCTCGTTTGGAGCATTTGTAGATCTTGGCGGATTTGATGGGCTTCTGCATATCAATGACATGAGCTGGGGCCATGTAACCAGACCTAAGGATTTTGTAAAGAAGGGAGACAAGATTGATTTGAAGGTTATCCATATTGATCAGGAAACCCAGAAAATTAATTTATCGCTCAAACATTTTACCGAGGATCCATGGCTATCCTTTGAACAACGTTACCAGCTAGACGATGTAGTTAACGGAACAGTCACAAAAATTACCGATTTTGGTGTTTTTATTGAACTTGAAGAAGGAATTGAAGGACTTGCCCATATATCCGAACTCTCATGGGTTAAGCGTGTAAGCCATCCAAAAGAGATTGTTTCAATCGGGGATAAGGTTGATACCAAGATTCTTGGTTACGATACCGGTGAGAAAAAGATTTCTCTTGGTCTCAAGCAGGTTGCTGATAATCCCTGGGACACCATTGAAGACCGTTTTCCGATTGGTAAGCGAATGTCTGCTGAAGTGGTTAAAATTACCAATGCAGGAGCTTTTCTTAATCTTGAGGAAGGAATAGACGGATTCCTGCACAGTGACGACATTTCCTGGACAAAAAAGATTAAAAATATAAAATCCTTCTGCAATGAAGGTGATACTATTGAAGTGATAGTTACGCGTATTGAACCCGAAAACAGAAGAATACGTCTGGGCGTTAAGCAGCTTGAGGGAAATCCCTGGCATACGCTCAAGGATTCCTATCCAAAGGGAAGCGTTATAACCGGTGAAGTTACCAGCGTTACTGAATTTGGTGTATTTGTTAAGGTAATTGCCGATATTGAGGGGCTTATTGCAAAGTACAACTTAGTCGGTCCTGATGAGGAATTTGATGATTCTGTCCTTGCACGCTTCAAACCTGGGGATAAAGTTACCGCTTTAGTTATTGATATGAATGTCAATGCGCAGAAACTTTCATTGTCAATTAAGGATTATTTCAAGAAAACCCAACAAAAGGAAATTTCCAAGTATATACATGATGACGAAAGTGCAGATACTTTCACCTTTGCTGATCTCATGAAAGAAAAAGACCGGGACGGAGATAAATAAAATTTTCTTTAGAGCATATTTCAAGGCGGCTGCCTGTTTTGGCAGTCGTCTTGCCCAATTTCTTTGTCCAAATAACACTCCGGAGTACATATTCTGATGGCAGTACAACATAAAGAACAAAAACCAGGTTTTGAGAAAAAGCTTACCATTTTCCTGACTTCAAATAAAAAACTATTAATTATAATTGCTGCGGTAATCGTGGTTGCTGTCGTTGCCGTAGGGATAACCGTCAGCGTACTTAACAGCAGACTTGAAAAACACACAGCTGAGGTTGAGCTTCTGCAGGAAAAATATGTTGAAATCATGAACAACCCTGCAGAACAGGCTGAAGATCAGGAAGGTCAGAGTGACGAAGATCAGCGTGATGCTTTGACAAAACTTTCTGAGGAAATATCCGACTTTATCAACTCCACTGGAAATGGATACCCGCAGCTTCGTGCATTATATCTGCAGGCTTCAGTTTCCTATCAGTTGGAAGATTTCGGAACTGCCGCAGTTCAATTCTCTGAATTTGCAAAAAAATATAAAGACTCACATCTTGCCCCGACAGCCTTAATGAACGCTGGGGTCAGTTATGAATCAGCCGGAGAGATGGCTGCTGCAGTGGATCATTATCGACTGATTTTCGACCTCTATAAGGACAGTTCCGCAGAAGCGCCGCATGCTCTTTTCAGCGTCGGGCGTCTTTACGAGCGGCAGGGAAACATTAGTGATGCCATAAGCACCTATCGTGAGCTGTCAACAGAATTTCCTGAGAGCGAATGGGCAAAGCTCGGGGTGAGCAGGCTGATTGTCCTGGAGTAGCCGTGGATGGAATAACGTGCTTATTTACCTTGTTGGAAAACATAAGAAAAGCTGCAGAGCATTGATTTGCATATCGGTGCTTGGTGCAGCTTTTGTTTTTTTATTCAGTTGCGGCCTGCCCAAAGCCCCGTTCATTATTGACGCAAGTGATGTGGTTTTTACTGCAAAATCAGAGACCGTCAATTATCTCATTGAAGATTTATATTCAAACAATTTCTTGGATTTTACCGTTGAAATTGACAGTTCCTTTGATATTGCTTCTCAGGGAATAAATCTCTACTATTACTATTCTCCGAATGAAGCTGCATATTCAGAAATAGCTGCAGATGATCTTGTCGACTCCTCTAACAGTTTTCAGCCGCAAGCCGTTCAAATAAATGAAGAGACCATCTCTGTGTATCGCTTTACCTCCAGCCAGAGCTCGAATTCACCGCCGACAGCCGACATCGCCAAACCGGCTGGCCAGCCGTATGCTATCGACGGAAAACTGACTATTTTTCCCGACGTCGAAGGCGGAGATAAGGTATACATTAAACTTACGCTTACAGACGTGACCGACGGCAATGATACTTCAATTGAAAATGATCTTCAATTGAACCGCTATGATTTCAAAGACAGTTTACTGCTTACAGTAAATGATGCAGAGAGACCGGAAAACCTGAAAATTGATGATGATTATTATCTGCACATCTTCGGGTCTTTTTATGCGAGGACCGATGATACTGGATTTGATAACAGCACAGCTATAGCAGACGTGGTTTATTTGGGAAGTGTAAAGTTTAAAGGGGAATAAAGATAACATCTATAACTTTAAATAATGTATATTCTGTCTAATGCTGGCTATGTACAAAATTACTTTTCAAGGAAGTGCCTTAATGGAAAAAAAAGAACCACCTAATACACCTTCAAATGATGACGATATCAGCGGTTCCTTTAAACAACTGTATAATATCCTTAAAAAACTCAGAAGTCCGAACGGCTGTCCATGGGACCGTGAGCAGACACCTGAGAGTTTTTATAAAAATCTCATAGAAGAATCTTATGAGTATATTGATGCGTATTTGAAAAAGGATATCAGTGAATGCTCTGAAGAACTTGGCGATATGTTTCTCGTTGTCACTATGTTGACAATTATGCATGAGGAACGTGATGATTTCTCACTTGTAAAAGTATTGGATGATGTATCAGAAAAACTGGTCCGCAGGCACCCGCATGTTTTTTCTGAAGAAAAATCAACATACGAAGTCGTAAACGGTGACGAAGTCATTGTTCTTTGGGATTCAATTAAACAGAATGTTGAAGGAAAGAAATCACAGGATATTTTCAAAACTATTCCTGCCGCATCACCAAACTTGCTGCAGGCTGTTGAAATTCAGAAAAAAGCCCGAAAAGTGGGTTTTGACTGGGACAGCAGAACTGATGTTTTTAAAAAAGTTCAGGAAGAATTGGAAGAACTTGCCCGGGAGGTTGACGGGGAAACACATTTCGACATCTCAGAACCAGCCAATAAAGACCGGATAATTGATGAATTTGGTGATACACTTTTCTCGATGATCAATTATGCCCGCTTTCTGGGTATCGATCCGGATGAAGCTTTGTATCGAGCTAACAGAAAATTCAAAAACCGTTTCAGTAGCATGCAGCAGCTTCTTTCTGATGATGGAAAAGACATACTGGAAGAAACGCTTCCGCTCACAGAATTGGATAACTACTGGGAAAAAGCCAAAGTTCTGCAGAAAAATAAACGCCTATATTGAGAAAACCTGATAAAATTCTTTCATGCTATTTGTATATAGGCATTTTCTTGTTACTGAATACGCACTCAGAAATCTATACTTATCATACCTCGACCCGACAAGCTTCATAAGATTTCCCGTCGGTTTTCCTTCCATACCATCTGCATCGAACGAACGATCTCCTATTTGAGCTTCACGGATACGAAGAATAAGCCGGTCGTCAGATTCCTGAAATATTTCAATGTTTGTATTATCTTCAGCAAGTTCAGCCAGCAGCTTCCTTCCGACGTCATCAAGGTCTGAGAAAATGTAATCAGAGGCGAAATATGAGGTCGTCAGAGAACTTT
>JAIPFR010000012.1 GCA_021736525.1 Spirochaetia bacterium | reverse complement strand
AATTCCGTCGGGGTGCTGTAGGCTGACTCATCAACATGAAAATTTCTATAGGTACTGGTATCTTCATCGTAATAGGCAAAGATAAAATGCCTGTCCGAATCTAGAGTAGTCTCATACGCAAAATTAACCATGGCTGGCGGCGAATCAAGCCCGGTAACAAAGCTTCCCGAAGCAGTAACGTTTGATGCGGAATCTACTGTGCTGATTTTTGTCGTATCGGAAGCGGCGTCATACGAAACAACAAATGCATCCGCGCCGTCACTGAAGATATCAATCACTGAAATCGAAGCAAGAGCAGCAAGTTCCCCAGCCGTAACTGAAGAGGCAGGAGTTGACAGATCTGCGGTGTATACATTTTTTTTACCGCCAGCCGCATCATCCGGATCGAGAGAAGAATAGACCAGCAACTTATGGGCTTCAATATAGGCTGCTTCCGCAACGGCGGTTGAGAGATCGTTATTTTCCAACGAAATCTGTGACCAGACAGGAGAAACAACAGAGACATCAGCATACATTACCGAACTTCTTCTTTGAATGAACATGGTGTTTCCATCAGTTCCGAGAATTCTGGCAACCGGTTCAGTTGCCAAGTCGGAATTTACAATTTCCGTGCTGGTGGAAATGGTCCGGAAAATTCCTGCTCCGTCAAGATTGCAGGAGACAAAGAAAGAAAATGCAGTTAAAGCTGCTGCTGAAAATAGAACAATTTTTTTTATCATATAATTTCTCCAGATAGGTTACTGCTGGCTGTAAGTTACGGCAGCTTTAACGGTTAGAAAATTACCGAAAGAGGTCTGGTCGCTGTTGTCACCGAAGTACAGTTCGGGAATAAACCAGTAAGCGGTTCTCAACCCCAGTGCCCACTCATCATTCAAAGAGATAACTGCGGCGATTTCCGGCTTGACCATAGATCCCAGATAGTGCTGAGAATCATACGAGCTGTATACAAGTCCTGCAGAAAATGAAACCGGCAAACTGAAACTGCCGTCTATAAGCAGATATGAAATTTTCCCAAGAAAAGGAACGGCATTATACAGTCTGTCATCAATTGCTCTGGCAAATCCGTACCCCAGCTCAGCACCTAAAGATGCTCTATGATTAAAATAGGCATCCCAGCCGATTGAAATATATCCGCCAACTTTCATTTTTCCATTGACGACCGGCTGAGGATCGGCCGGGGTCCAGAAAAAAAGATTGAAAAGAGGACCGGCACTCAATGAATACACCTGATCCCCGGTATCATAACGGAATGATGCAGGAGCAGATGTCCGCTCGCTGCCGGCTGCTTCGGCTCCAGTATTTTCAGCCAGATCCTCTGCCGTCAGAAACATGCCTGTCATAAGGAGTGCCGCGACAAATGCAGATATTTTCTTCATATAATGATATCCTTCAGTATAATATCGATGATTGCACCTATATTAGATTCTATAAGCATGATACCAGAACGGTACAAGCTCTTCAAGAGAAACAACATTTTCTGCAGTAGGATACAATCTTTAAAATTGATTCAATAACAGATATACAGTATAGTGGAAATACACAGTAGCTTTTTTATTGAAAGAGTAAAATATAATTAATAAATTTTATATATAGCTCAATTTATTTCTGTTATATTCAGTTTGAGCAAAATTTTGCAAGAGGTATAAATAATGGCTAGAATTATCGACGGTAATGCTGTTTCAAAGGAAATCAGAGAGGATTTAAAAAAAAGAGTTGCTAAACTGCAGGAGCTGCAGAACATCACCCCTGGCCTTGCAGTTATTCTGGTTGGTGAAAACCCGGCCAGCCAGTCTTACGTCCGTGCCAAGCATCGTGCCTGCAAGAATATCGGCATTAGAACAAAAGATTTCAATTTTCCTTCTGATATTTCCGAGGCGGAAATATTAAATCTCGTTGACACCTTGAATAATGACCCGGAAATTCACGGAATTCTGGTACAGCTTCCGCTATCGGCTCATATAGATGAACAGAAAGTTCTTCTCAAGATACATCCAGACAAAGATGTCGACGGTTTTCATCCGCAAAGCATTGGTAAGCTGGTTATCGGACTCGATACCTTTTTTCCCTGCACCCCCTTCGGAATAATCAAGCTGCTTGAACACACTGGAATATCTCCGGAAGGAAAGCATGTCTGCGTTGTAGGCAGAAGCAACATTGTAGGTAAGCCGATTGCTAACTTGCTCATGCAGAAAGAAAAACATGCAAATGCAACGGTTACTGTCTGCCATTCGCGTACCCCGGATATAAAGAACTTCACTTTGCAGGCCGACATAGTCATAGCGGCCATTGGAAAACCCGAGTTCATAACTGCAGATATGGTGAAGGAAGGTGCCGTGGTTATTGATGTCGGTATAAACCGCATAGATGACCCGGAAAAGGAAAAGGGATACCGTCTTGTTGGAGATGTTGATTTTGATAATGTAAGCAAAATTGCTTCAGCAATCACACCTGTTCCAGGAGGGGTTGGACCTATGACTATCACTATGCTAATGTATAACACCATCCTCTCGGCTGAGAGAGCGCATTACTAGAACCAGGAGTTTATACCTATGCCCCTGACTTATTGGCTGGAGACCTACGGCTGCCAGATGAATTTTGCAGAATCCAACGCCATAGAACTTGACTTTGCGAAGGCCGGTATAATACCGGCCGCTGCGCCTGAAGAAGCGGATATTGCTGTTTTGAATACTTGCTCAGTCAGACAGACAGCAGAGAATAGAATCTGGGGCAGGTTGGGATTTTATCAGCACATGAAGAATGAGCGCAAAATCACAGTAATCCTCACCGGGTGTATGGCAGAACGACTTGCGGACGATATAAAAAAGAGAGCTCCTGCTGTAGATTATGTGGTAGGAACCAATGAAAAGCAGCACCTCCTGGAGATTATCCAAAACCACCCTGAGGTGCATGAAGAATACGACTTCATGACCTCTTACAAAGGAAAACATCCGAGCAAGTCGCTGCTGCCCATAATGAACGGGTGTAATAATTTTTGTGCATACTGCATTGTACCTTATGTACGGGGACCTGAGGTCTCAAGAAATCCTGATGAAATCATAGCTGAAATTGATGAATTGCAAAGAATGGATGTAAAGGAAATTACCCTGCTCGGACAGAATGTCAACTCATATTCCTATGAACTGTCCGGAAAAATTGTCACCTTTCCGGACCTGCTGAAGCGAATTACAGCCTCTGTCTCTGAACAGGTATGGATTCGCTTTCTCAGTCCGCATCCGAAAGACTTTTCTCAAGAACTGATCAGTCTGATCGGGGCAGAAAGCAATTTATGCAGCCATGTGCACCTGCCTGTTCAGAGTGGATCCAATACTGTTTTACAGGCTATGAAGAGAGGATACACCAGGGAATCATATCTTAATCTGGTTTCTTCCTTACGTGCTGCTGATTCTGCTATTACTTTCTCAACTGATATTCTAGTAGGTTTTCCGGGAGAAACGGAAAAAGACTTTGAGGCTACAATAGATCTTGTCGACAGGGTAGGGTACCTTGACGCTTACATGTATTATTTCAATCCCAGAGAAGGTACTGAAGCGATGCAGATGGACGGCCATCTTGCTGATGAAATCAAACTGATGCGTCTGCAGAAACTGATAGATTTCCAACGAGCCAAATCCCTTAAAATAAAGCAGTCCCGTATTGGACGTACAGAGCGGGTCCTGTGCGAAAACTATTCTCGTAAAGATCCTGAAAAGCTTTTAGGACGTACGGAACACGATGAAATCGTACTGATTGATGATGCAAATCTTACAACTGGGAGCTTTGTTGATGTAACTATCAGTGGTCTTACAGGTACTACCTATAAAGGAGAAACTTTATGCCCTGGAAAACCATCCTGATAATATTGCTGGCATCTGTTTTTGTTCTCTTTATTGCCCTTAATATTGATAACACCACAAAAATATCCTTTATATTCTTTACAGTAGATGCTGTCCCGATTTATCTCACTGTTTTCATATCCATGCTTCTGGGTGCACTTTTTATGGTTCCTGTTATGGTAAAAAGAAGAAGAAATGCTAATGAGCCCAAAGACAGCGAAAAAGATGTAAAGAGTAAAAAAAAGGGAAGAGGGAAGGGCAGCAGTGATGAGGAAATAGAAGAATCTTTCAATAGAGCAGTTCAGGGATCAACCGCCACTGATCCTTTCAGTGATCTGTCAAAGATGTCTAAAAAGAAATCCAGAAAAAAGAAAAATATCATTATTTCTCCAGAAAATGTTTCAGATATTGACGTCTTTTCATAAACTCCTGCAGCAGGAATAAATACCAGAAAACCCTTCTGAGAAGAGAATCACTCTTGTCAGAAGGGTTTTCTGCTTGGATAGGTGGAGGTGGCGGGAATCGAACCCGCGTCCTACCGGGCCGGACAATGACATCTACAAGCTTATTCCCGGTTTTATTTTCAGAAGCATCAAGGGCCGGAACTCACTCATATACTTCCTACGCACGTCTTTAAATGTCCCAGTCAGTCGCCGTTATAAAGACTGGTAAGCCCTGGTTTGTTTCAGATAGCATTGCACTTCAGAGCCGCATTGCAAGTATCCGCAGCAGCGTATTACTACGCTGCTAAAGCAAAGTCTGCTTCGTTATTTTCGTTAGCAGTTAAAATTAATGTCTGTTTAAGGAGTAAGACAACTCCGCTGCAGCCACAATCCTGACAATCCGACAGTCGAAACCAGGACACCCCCAAGCACTAATAATATAATCATTTATAGATAAAAATACAACCGGAATAATAATGAAAAAAAATTAAAGAATCTTCCTCATCTAATAATTCTGCTTAATCTGCCGCTGAGCATCACGCTTCAAGTCCCTGTCCCGGATAGAATCCCGTTTGTCATGAAGTTTTTTACCTCTTCCCAACCCGATTTCAACTTTAATTAAATTCTTTCTTATATATATTTTCAGCGGCATAATTGAAAAGCCTTTTTCTTCTACTTTTCTTCTATATTTTTTAATTTCCTGTTTCTTTACTAAAAGCCGCCTATCCCTGACAGGTTCATGATTATTGATATTCCCGAAATCGTAAGTGGAAATGTGAAGGCCGATAAGAAACAATTCCCCATTACGAATCCTTACATAAGCGTCCCCAAAGGAAAATTTACCCAGCCGTATTGATTTAACTTCTGTACCTTCGAGTTCTATACCGCATTCAAGACTTTCAACAATTTCAAAATTAAAAAAAGCCTTCTTGTTTTTTTGAATTAATTTATAATCGGCCATTACTTACTCCTTATAAACAAGCACCGGTCTGAAACCGATGAATTCTGAGCAGGAATAAGGGGCTGCACTGCCGTATGAATAGAGCATATCTGGCGAAACTTTATTTGCCCAGGAGCCTCCGCGTACAACTTTTTCCGTGCTGACACCACGCAGCTCGGAATCAATATTGTAAAACAACGCTTTGCCAGTAGGCAAATAGGTCTCAGATGTATATTCCCATACATTTCCCAGAAGGTGAACAGGTTTTACTGCAAAGGCTGGAGCTACAGATAATGAGGTTGTGAAAGCCGTATCTGAAGCCGCTGCAGCATACTCCCACTGTGCTCCTGTTGGAAGAGTTGCCATGAGGAACTGGTAATCTGAATATTCAGCGGAAATCTTTTCTGTCAGCCAGCTGCAGTAGGCTGCGGCTGCATGCCAAGAAATGTTTCTAACAGGAAAATCCTTTGGATTATCCAAATCTATACCGTTCAGATATAAATCGTCAACAAGATTGCTTTCTACCAGTACATCACTATTAGAACTGTTCCAATAAGGGTTTTCATTGATAAAATATGCAAAATCCCTTTCACTGACTTCACGAACGGAAATGAAGAAATCTTCAACTTCGTGATATACAGGATATTCATCCAACTTGCCAGGCAATTCTGGCCCGGTTCTGCCTGCAGTGTAAGCACCACCTGCAACTGAAGCGTAATTAACGCCCAGCAACTTTATGCTGTCAGCAGCACCAAAAATATCGCTGTTCAGGGAAATCCTTTCGGGCATATCATTAAATATTTCCTGGCTATCCGAAACCTCACTGCCGTAATAGCTGTTCAAAAGTCCTAAGTGTTCCGGATTGGTGAATACTGTTTTATTCGATGATGAATAAGCAGTATTAAGAACCTCTGCTCCGGTTTGATAATCTCTGAACATCTCATCAGAGCTTATCAAAGCTGCTGTATGCTGGTAAAAGCGTTCGACTTGTTCAAGCTGATCACCATCAAGATCAGCAGCTGCAATATCCTGAGCCAGTGCTGAAAAGTGTTCAGGATAAAAATAATTCTGACTGTATTCAGTGATAAATGACCAGGCATACAGATCTTTTATCCGTAGAGAAAGATATTCATCAAGTGAAGCGATTTTCAATCTTTTTTCAACAGTTGTTCTTTTCGGGAAAAAAAGCGAAAACATTATACGTCCGCCGATGCTGATGTTCTCTTCCTCTGATATATATCCTGGTTTTTCAAACCGAAAAGTGTAGGTGCCTTTTTTTAGAAAAACTGTAAAATTCCCGGATCCAAGGTAGGTGGAATCCTGGTATACTGCTGCTCCGGTGCCCAGAGGGCTTACTGCAGAGGATTCAGGAGCAGCCGTAATGAATGTAGCCTTTGAACCGTTATTTACAATACCTGGCAGTAATAAAACCAGAAAAAGTATTATTACCGCGATGGTGGAATAAATTATTGTAAGATACAGCCCCGGAGCAATGCCCGATACAGGTTTCAGCTTAACAATATCAGGTTTTTCTTCATGCTTTTTATTCATGTCAGTAGAGTATATATCCCTGAGAAACTTGTCAATGGAATCCGAATATGCTATTTTGTCGGATATGGAAAAAGATCATTCAGCATTGTATTCTGTGCAGCTGTGGACAGAAAAGCAACTTACAAAACGCAGGATCAAACAAAGAAAATCCAGAGAAAAAGCAGCGAAGAAATCTCAGCTCAGGGAATGGATCGAAGCTCTGGTGTGGGCTGTTGTCTTTGTTTTTCTCATCAACCAATATGTATTTCAATTATATGAAATACCCACCCCGTCAATGGAAGATACTTTGCTGGTTAAAGATCGTGTTTTCGTTAATAAGTTTGTTTACGGTCCGGAACTTTATCCTGGCGGTCCCAAAGTACTCTCATTTTTCCAGCCTCAGCGTAATGAAATAATTGTTTTTGAAAATCCAAACTATATTTCCAGAGGTCCGCTTTTTGATATTGTGAACAGGATCACCTATATGATTACTCTATCTCTGGTTAATCTTGACAAAGATGCGGATGGAAATCCTCGTGCTCAGCTTTATGTAAAGAGAGCTGTCGGCATGCCGGGAGATATTGCATCCTTTAATAACGGTGATTTGAAAATACGACCTGAAGGTTTTGCAGAACCCCTTAAAGAATATGATTTCCGTAAAATTTCAGGATTTGAACACCCCATGAAACGGCAGATATCAGAAAATGATTATGCAGCTTTCACCCTTGCTGCATATAGTCAGGCTTATTCAGGCAGCGGTCTGGATGCCCCTGAATATCTGAAGGCAGCCGGTACTCAGAGTTCCCGTTTTGTTGACTACTATCATTATTACGGTTCTTTTTATCACATGAAAAAAATGATTGATCCCTCCGATCAGAAAGCACGTTCTCTTGACGCCCGCTATGGTCTAGGGTTTTATATACCTGAAAATCACGTGCTGCCTCTCGGAGACAACAGGGACAATTCTTCTGACGGGAGATATTTTGGACCTGTAGACTTCTCTAATGTTCTTGGGAAAACAATATTCCGTTTCTGGCCGCTGGGAAGAGTTGGCATTGCAAAATGATCTGAAATCTCCTTTTACCAGTCACGATAAACACACCATAGTCAGGCTCATTGCCGGACAAGCCGAACTGTCTCTCTATGTACATATTCCCTACTGCACGCAAAAATGCGATTACTGCAGTTTCTTTTCCAAACCCACCTTTCATTCCCATTCCCGCTCCATGCAGAACAAAAAGATCTATATTGATCCAGGAAATGCTGTTATTACCAGGATTATTGAGGAAGTACGTGAAGCTGCCAAACTGTTTGGAAAACCCTTTAGGACTCTTTACATCGGAGGAGGCAATCCGGGATTACTTGACAGAGAAATACTTCAGGAGATGCTGGCTGCTTCAAGCCTGCATGGCAAGCCTGAAGAAGTATCAATCGAGAGTAATCCTGAATCACTCGACGCAAGCCTGATAGAGCTTTTGGCAGATGGAAAAATCGATCGTTTAAGTCTCGGTGTACAGAGTCTGTCGAAAAAGAATCTGGTGACAATAGGCAGAAATTTTTCAGATCCGGAACAGATTCGAAATATATTGGCAGATTACTGCTTGCCGGGTCGTACCTGGAAACTCAATATCGACCTGATTACGGGAATCCCCGGTCAGGAAGATGGAGATACGGAAAATGATATGGATGAAATCATTGCTTTGGCAGACCCGGAACACTTGTCAATTTATGAACTGAGCATAGAACCCGGGACCCCGCTTTACCAGCGGTACAATGCACTCCCCGGGGGTATGAAACTTGAGGATTTGAGAGATGAAAGCGGGAAGAATTTGAGAAAGATCTGGCGGCATGCAGCTGAACTTGGGTATAAGCAGTATGAAATCTCAAATTTTGCGCGTCGCCTTGTTAAATCGGAAACTGATAAATTTCACACGTGCAGGCACAACCAGACATATTGGGCTATGAAACCGTATCTTGGTATTGGTCCTGGCGCTGCTTCAACCCTTTATGCTGACACCCATGCTGTTCGATTAGAAGCTATGGCCGATTTGTCAGCATACTCCGAGAATAAAAAAAGCTTGTTTTCCAAGGAATATAAAATAGAAGAGCTTACCAGTCTGGAATTTCTTGAGGAAAAACTGATTATGGGGTTGAGAACCAGTGAAGGCCTGTTGAAAAAAGAATTCTTAAGAATTTTCAACGTGCCAATTTTATCTTTGCTGCCTAAAACTCTTCGTAAACTGCTTGATGAGGGACTTGCTGTAGAAACTGAGGATGCTGTTATTCTTTCGATGAACGGAAAAATCCTTTTAAACACCATCCTGGTGGAGATGTTTCTGGAAATAGACCAAAACGTTAAATTGGTGCCCTCCGGTATAGACTTGACAGCTGTTTTTGAGCTGTGATAATTTGACATGAAATTAATGCAATTTTCAGAAGTCGGAAGTTTTTTGAAATCAACAACAAGGAGATATCATGTCCGGACATAGTAAATGGGCATCTATAAAGCATAAAAAGGGCGCTGCGGACGCTAAGAGAGGAAAGATTTTCACCAAAATCATCAAGGAAATCACGGTGGCCGCGAAACTGGGAGGAGGGGATCTGGAAGCTAATCCCCGTCTCAGAACTGCAGTACTCAAGGCGAAGGCCGAAAATATGCCGAAAGACAATATTGATCGAGCAATAAAGAAAGGCACCGGAGACCTTGAAGGAGTCGATTATATCGAGCTTGTTTACGAAGCCTACGGACCAGGCGGGGTTGCCTTGATGATCGATGCCCTGACGGACAACAAGAACCGGACAGCGGCTGATGTGAGAATGGTACTGACAAAATCCGGCGGAAATCTCGGTGAGACCGGCTGTGTGGGCTATTTGTTCAATAGAAAAGGCATTATTGAGTACTCTGCGGAAACTTACACAGAAGATGAAATTTTTGAGGCAGCTCTTGAGGCCGGGGCTGAAGATGTAACCAATCAAGGTGAACTGCTTGAGGTAATAACTGAACCCGAAGAGTTTCTTACCGTTCTTGAGGCGATGCAGACAGCCGGATTCAAGGAACAGTCTGCGGAAGTAACAAAAATCGCTGACACAACGGTAACCCTTGGAAATGAACAGACCCACAAGGTTCTCAGATTAGTTGATCGTCTGGAGGATCTGGATGATGTCCAGAGTGTTTCGACAAACCTTGAAATAGCCGATGATTACGTACCGGAAGACTAGTTTCAAATGATTATACTTGGGATTGACCCCGGCTTGGCAAAAACCGGCTGGGGGATAGTTAAAGCCCAAAATCAAAAATTTTCCCTGATCGCTTACGGTGTTATCAAAACGGAAACCGATCATACGCTTGAACATAGAATTTTCACAATAACTGAAGAATTTGTTTCGTTGACGGAACTCTATGGACCTACCGATGTCAGCATAGAAGACATCTATTTCTTCAAGAATATCAGCAGTGCTTTCCCTATAGCCAAAGTAATTGGAGCCATTGGGTATGCAGCAATGGCCAGAGGCATAGCTTTCAGAACCTTTACACCGCTTCAGATAAAAACCGCTTTGACGGGAAACGGAAGAGCAGAGAAGAATCAAATCCAGGAGATGGTGCGTCTCATTCTGGGGCTGTCAGAAATCCCCAGACCGGACCATGCGGCTGATGCATTGGCAGCCGGTATTTGTTATCACAATCATGCCGTGTATAATCAGAGGATAGGATAAATGATCGATGCTGTGTATGGAAAAGTAGAGAAAACCTTCGAGAATACCATTGTTATTCATAGTGGCTTTATTGATTTCGAGCTGCAGGTTTCAGCTGTCAGCTCCCGTTATTATGCCTCTTTGGCCGGAGATGAGAGAAATGACTGTAAAGTTTATACGTATCTGCAGCATCGTGAAGACGCTATGGTGTTATTCGGTTTTAAAGATGTCGATGAGCGAAACTTATTTCTTGAGGTGATAAAAGTACAGGGTATAGGCCCGAAGCAGGCCCTGAAGATACTTTCCAGCATCACTCCGGCAGATTTCATTACAGCTCTTGATACCGGCAACCTCACTGTCCTGACATCGATACCGGGCCTGGGCACAAAAACAGCCCAGAAAATGATGCTTGCATTACGGGACAAGCTGGCTTTACAGGAGCAGCAGACCCGTTCAGTCTCTCTTGCGGGAAGCGAAAAGTTTACTCGACAGATCATTTCAGATATCGTTCAGTCATTATCGGATATGGGCTATGATAAGAGAGATGTGAGAAACGCAGTTGAACAGGGTATAACCGAACTGGATCAGGATAATTCAGATGCTCAGGAACTTGAGAAAAAACTTTTCACAATAGCTTTGATAAAACTGGGGTAGTTTTGTGGATCAGGAAAATACAAATTTAATGGTTTCAGCCTATCAGGAAACTCAGGATGCTCATGAAAATATTCTTCGTCCGAAGCTGCTTCAGGACTTTCTTGGACAGGAAGCTTTAAAGCAGAATCTCTCGGTTTTTATTCAGGCTGCCAGGGATCGAGCAGACACACTTGATCATATGTTCATAAGCGGCCCACCCGGACTTGGAAAAACAACCCTCGCTTCAATCATTGCTAATGAGATGCATACTGAAATAAAAATGACTTCCGCCCCGGCCCTGGAGAAACCAAAGGATTTAGCAGGAATTCTTACAACAATAAAGGAAGGAAGCATTTTTTTTATTGATGAAATTCACCGGCTTCGGCCCGTTATGGAAGAGATGCTTTATATTGCTATGGAGGATTTTGAAATAGACTGGATAATCGGGCAGGGACCGGCGGCAAGGACAATAAGAATTCCAATTCCAAACTTCACACTTATTGGAGCCACAACCAAGGCAGGCCAAGTCGCTTCACCACTTTATACCCGTTTCGGTATAACGACGAGAATCGGTTTCTATCCCCAAGATGAGCTGGCAGGTATTATCAGGCGATCTGCACAGATTCTTGACACCCGTATTGAACCGGATGCCGTGATTCAGCTTGCCGGAGCGGCACGTGGAACTCCGAGAATTGCCAACAGACTGCTGAAGCGTCTTAGAGATTATGCAGAAGTATTGGGTGATGGAATTATTACTGCCGATATTATATCCATAGGCCTGGAAAGGCTTGGTATTGATCGTCAGGGACTTGAGGAACAGGATCGCAACATTCTTCGGGCAGTAATAAATTTTTACGGCGGCGGGCCGGTGGGAGCTGAAACATTGGCTATCTCTATTGGAGAAGCCATCGAATCTCTGGAAGATTTTTATGAACCTTATCTTATCCAGAAAGGATATCTGAAACGGACGCCCCG
Organism: Spirochaetia bacterium; assembly: GCA_021736525.1. Taxonomy (GTDB): domain Bacteria; phylum Spirochaetota; class Spirochaetia; order JABMQR01; family JABMQR01; genus M55B182. The sequence continues at coordinate 10,135 of JAIPFR010000012.1, read as the reverse complement.
GGGAAGAGTCGCGACGCAGTCTGCTTATGATCTATTAAAAATACGCAAAGGTGATACTTCAAATGAAAACCAGGGACTTCTTTTTTAATCTTCCAGAAGAACAAATTGCCCAAAAACCAGCTGACAAACGAACTGAAAGCCGGATGATGGTTCTTGAACGGAAATCAGGCGGTATAATTCATTCTTCTATGAAAAATTTCTCTGATTACTTTCCTCATCCTTCCTGCCTTGTGGTAAACAACTCAAAAGTCCGGAAAGCACGCCTGTTCGGAAAACTTGAATCAGGAATCGATGTAGAAATCCTCTTTCTTGAAGAGTTGGATAATGCCCTATGGTCAATTATGTCAAATAAAACTAAACGTCTAAAACCTGGGCGTATTATCAGATTCCCGGAGGGTTACGAAGGGACAGTTGTTGAAAATCCACCTGGGAACACCTCTGCAGAGGCTATGGAAGGTGTTAAATTCATCAGGCTCAATCCTCCAATTGATGAAGATTTTTTTATCACCCATGGCCATGTCCCTCTGCCTCCCTATATCAGCCGGCTGGATACCGAAGAAGATATATCAAGATATCAGACAGTCTATGCAGAAAAAATCGGGTCGGTTGCTGCACCCACAGCAGGGCTCCATTTCACTGAATCAATGCTTGAGTCCATTCGTTCCCTTGGATCAACCATTGTTCCCATAACCCTTCATGTCGGGACTGGAACGTTTTTACCGGTACGTTCTGAATTGATAGCAGATCACAATATGCATTTTGAAAGTTATGAGATTACCTCTGAGCATGCAGATGCTATTAACAGGAGCAGGGCTTCAGGTGAAAAAATAATCGCGGTGGGAACTACTTCTGTAAGAACGCTGGAATCTGCGGCCGACTCCAGCGGCCACATCTTGCCTGGCAGGAATAAAACCAATCTGTTCATTACTCCCGGGTATTTTTTTAAAGCTGTTGATTGCCTGCTGACAAATTTTCATACTCCTGAATCAACCCTGCTTATGCTGGTATCCGCATTTGCCGGGTATGATGCGGTTATGAATGCTTATCATGAAGCGGTGAGGGAAAACTACAGATTTTTCTCATATGGTGATGCCATGCTGATAATCTGACTGACCTGTTCAAAAATCCTTCTGCTCAGTGCATTAATTTCCTGCGTGCCGTCGAATCTGATAAGATGACAGGTTTCTGGAAGAGCATCAAAAGCTCGTTCATACATAAAGTACACTTTTTCCTGAAAATCAAGCTGCTCAAACTGATCATGGGATGATCGGTTACTGAGTCTGCTCATGCAGACGTGCGGAGGTGTATCCAGATACACGATAATTTGCGGATAGGGAAAATTCTGGTTAAGTAATTCTATCTCTTCATAGGGAGTATCGATCGACTGGTATGCCAGTGATGAAAAGAAGTAACGGTCGGTAATAACAATACCACCGGCATCGGAAAAAACTTTCATGCCTGTTTTGGGATTGCGAATATGGTCTTCACGGTCGGCGGCAAAAAGAAAAGCCAAAGCTTTGGGTGTTATCGAGAACTCTCCCCTCAAAGCCCTTCTTATAAGTTTGCCGATAACAGAATCTGTTGGCTCACAGGTCTGCAATACAGACTGGCCAAGTTCTTTCAGAGCATCTGCAAGAAGCTCTGTCTGGGTGGTGGTACCGGCACCATCAAGTCCCTCAAAAACTATCATGTTAGCCAGTATCTCATTTTTTTTGTTCATACATTTTATTTATAATATATAATTTCAAAAAAAACATCATTATTAGTAATCTTTTTCATACCACGGTTGTTAACTAGTAGGTCAGGTAATGTATAAAAAACAAAAACTGAGATATATTTTTTTTACTGTTTTGCTCGTTTCTCTCTCAATGCTTCTTGCACTCCCGGTAATGCAAGTTCTGGAAAGTTATGCCCTGCGCTCTGTACGGAATGAAATAGCATCGATTGAGGATAGTGTCGGGCTTGGTGTATCATATATTACTGATGGGCATGACATCTTCCGTCAATTGACTTTCCAGGAACTTCACGTTTCAAATCATTCAATCCTGCCCGAAGAAATTGTCGGCGCTGACTACGTCAAGTTCAGCTACAATCTCCCGGCTATGCTCCTGCATAGCCGGGAATCCCACCTGATTCAAATTGAGTCAAGCGGTCTGAGGGGGATTGTTTCAATAGAACAGATTAATTCGATTCGGTCAAATCTTTCCCTTTCACGATCTGCACATAATTCTGAAAAAGAGAAAAAAAGCTGGATACAAAGAAAGATTGCTCAAATATCTGAGAACCTGATCATTGAAATCAGTGTTTCTGGCGCCAATGTTAAAATCTCACTTGATGATGCAGAACTTGATATAGTCGAGTCAAATGCTAAGGCAGTAATTCAGAACGGCAGAATCATAAACGGTTCATTCGAATCAAAGATGTTTGAGGCATACTTCTCCGGAAGCGATTTTCAAGCAGCTGAAACTTTTACGATTAAAGCTGTAAAACCTTTTATAACCGCGAATTTAAATGATAATGGTATTGAGACTGGTTTTTCTCTGGATTCTCTGGAAGTTTTACTGCCGTCTTTTCAAAAGAGCTCCATAAAGGGGACGGCATCATTTCTGAATGGTAATATGATCCTTCAAACAGAAACCTTACTGCCGAAAACCGTTTCTGCTGAGATCGATTCTGTAACTGCATCTCTTCTTATACAACAAGATATAACCCTCGAATTGACAAATGAAGGCAGCTTCCTTTCGTTGGAACAGATTGAGGACTCAAGTAATTATAGTATTGCTATTAATTCTTCTACCTTCAGGACGACTGTGTCCGGGTCAGGAAAAGATATATCCGTATTCTCTGAAATCCGGAAACCGGAAGTGAGGTTTCAGGGAAACTTTTCATCTTTGACCAATTTCTCTTCGTTTTCATGGGTTTCCGGACCAGTAATGGCAGATATTCCAGTCAATCTCGTGCTGAAGGGAGATACATATGATAAAAACGACACACTGCATATTCTGCTTCCGGAAACTTCTGCTGAGATTTTTCGCAATCCGACAAAGAAGACCCTCAACTACCTTGGCCGCAGCAGCTCCTTTTCAGCCAGTATAGATTCAGTTTTTTCCGATGCTCCAGAAGGGGTCCTCAATCTCTCGTTTCCAACTGTTCTTGTTGAAACGAAAAATGAGGAATTAGTCGATATATCCTTTCAATCTAATACTGCTGATTTCAGTATCGACATAGAGGACTGGAAGCTAGATGCGGCGGCGGCCAATCCTCAGCTGTTCATTTTGCAAGCGGAAGATGGTCTTTCAGCACGCCTTTCAGCTGCAGTCCAAGCTTCTGTTTTTTCAGGTGAAGTAGATAAAGCTTCATTTTCCGTCCCCCTTGCTGTATCGGTAAACTTTGCGCCAGAATCTGGAAATATAACATCACAAATATCTTTCAGCGACTTTTTATTGGAAGATATCCTGCCGGCACTCTCTGGTATCATCAGCCTTGAAACTACTGTTAATTCTCCCCATGCAGCGGTAAGCATCAAGTTGGAAGAGCTCAGTGCGGATCTGCAGTATAACAGTCTGGAAAAAACCTTTTCTTCTATATTGGTGTTAGACAATTTCCTTCCTGTCCATTATGGCTCCTACATGAACCTTTTCATTGCACAGAATCTCATAGAATACATAGAACCTCTCGCCGTCAGCGGCTCTGTCGAACTGAACGGATCAATTAGCGACAAACTCACAAATGCTTTTTATGCTGGAGAATTTACTGTGAATAATGCAGTGTTGGCAGAAACACTTATTCTCGACTCTTTTGATATTGATTTTTCCGGTAATTCTGAAAAATTAGCCATTCATGCATTTAATACCGAAATGGAAGGCTATGACCTGTCAGCATCAGGGACTCTGCAGCTACAATCCCTCATACCAGAAATTCAGGCTCTGATAACTATTCCTCCTCGGGCGGCAATGGAGGAAAAAAAATATCTCTCGGTCCAGCTTACTGGTTCAGAACTGCTGTCAGGAGCGGCGAAGGTCAAATACTCAGATTTTCCTGATCTGGATCTTTCTTTTGATTATGCAGTAAATAGTGATTTTACAACCGCAGATTTTAACGGAATTGTTGTTTTCAGGGATAACCCGTATATTTTCAACCTTTCATCAAATATTCCTGAGAAAAGCGCAGAGGCAAGGATAGGCCCGCCTGATTCGGGTTCATATTCTCTGTCAGCAACACTTGGAACTAAAGAAGATCAGCCTGCAATAAGCGGAAAATTTGCAATTGACAACGGGTTTCTACCGGACTACCTTACTGCCTCACCTGTGCTCCAGTCGATTAAGATTACTGCCGGTGGTGCTTTCCGATTGAACAATCTTGAGGATTGGCTGGTAAATTTTGATAATGTGGAGCTTAAGGGTATTGAGATAAAAAATAAAGCTGTTGAGTTATCCTTTTCTGATGCTGCAATATCTCCACAGACAATTAATGCAGGAACTGTGAGATTTCAAGACGATTACAGAGGACTCAGCGGAAAAGCGCAAGCTGGATTTATCACTGATGACTCAGGTAGGCCTGAATTCTCTTCATCAATAGAATTGCGAAATGATATTGAAGAATATGCTATTACTTTTTCAGTCAACGATGGTGAATATTCAATTTTTACCGAGTTATGGTCTGCTGATCTTCGCCACCTTCCATTCGACCTGGGAACTGGCTATGCAGATGGATTCCTACGTTTTCAAGGAAATGCAGAGCGCTATGAACTGAGGGCAGACTTGGGAATACGCAACGGCAGTATTTCAAGAACAGCCTATTCTGGAAAAACAAGAATTGAAGCTACGGAAAAAGAACTGAAAATAGTGGATTTTGCTGGAAAATACGGCAAAAACACTGTTGATAATTTTTCACTGATTTTTGAGTTTGCAACAGGATCTATAACCAGTTCCAGCTCACAGAAATTTCAGACCCAGAACGGCCTCGTTTCCTTTGACCTTGATCTTGTTACAAAGGTTCAACCTGTCGCCACTTTTGCTAATTTATCTATAAATGCCTTTACTTCTCAGAATCTTCTGATTAATGCGCAGGTGCGTAACATTCAATCCAACGGCATATCGTTACTAGCAGATTTCCCGGCAAAAATCCAGCTCTCAAACGGAGCCTTGTTTATATCGGGAGGCGAATCAGAGTCTATAATTATTGAGATCTCACGTCAGGGTAATATTTATGCCTCTTTAGGACAAGATGCGGAAAGCAGCTTGCCGTTATCGCTGTCTTTGAATGGTTCATATAAAGACGGCTTTATTGATATTACCAGCAATGATCTTGAATTTGATTTAACAACCTTGAACAGTCTGCTGAAATTTTCTGAATATCTCTATTTTGAGGAAGGAAAGGTCTATGGGACGTTAAGTATCGCCGGAGCTTTGTCAGATCCCGATTTCTATGGAGAAGTCTTTTCTGACTATGTTGAAATAACCTCAGGTATTTTGAGGAACAAGGTCACAGTTGAAAATGTTTCAGCAACAATCAGCGAAAAGACACTGTTTTTTGTTCCTTTTTACGCGCAGATAGATAGTTCTTTTGTCAATGTTGATATTACTATAGATTTGGAATACATCGTTCCCTACTACTATGATGTAACATTCAATATTTCAGAAGATAATCAAGTAGCCATGCAGAAAACTATTGAGTCCATCGGACTGGACTTCGATGGGATGATTTCTGGAACAGTCAATCTGAATGGAGCAGGACCGGAGATGCTTATAAGCGGAAATGCCGTTCTGGACGATACTGTCATCAGCATGGCTCCGGAAGGTAAAGTACTTCCTGACGAGAAGCAAATGGTCTCCGCTGAGCTGGAACTGCTGACAAGAAATAACGTATCTGCAGTATTTCCTAATCGAGATTTTCCAATAATCAACGCTACAGTATCGGAAAATCAGAAACTTATTGTTTCTTATAATGCCAGTAACCAGAATTATTCTGTCCAGGGCAATTTGCAGATTCTAGGGGGGGAAATATTTTATTTCCAACGAAGTTTTTTTATTACAAGCGGACGTCTTCGTTTCAATGAAGATCATCTGTCACAATTTGATCCGTTAATATCGTTAGAAGCAAAACTGAGGGATTTTGACAGAAGTGGTGAAAAAGTTGATATACAACTTGAACTGCAGAACGATTCCTATATGAACCTGTCACCAATCCTGAGTTCGAGACCGCAAAAATCCCTGGGAGAAATTGCTGAAATTCTTGGACAGAATATTTTGCCCGCTGCCTATGTTGGCGATACAAACATCAGTTCAGCCCTTGCGTTGGCAACTCTTGCAGGTGATGTTATTCAGCAGTTGGGTATAATAGAACTTGATCCGATTTCCGATTTTGAGAATATTATCCGTAACAATTTACAGCTTGACGTGTTCTCAATTCGAACGCAGGTATTTCAGAATATAATTCTTGAGACGCTTTCTCCATCACAGTTTCAAGTTATTTCAATAAACCCGATTGCCAGGTACCTTGACAATACCAGCATTTTCTTGGGAAAGTATATGAATAATGATCTGTTCCTGCAGGCAATGTTTCATATATCCGTGAATGACAGGTATGGCTCAGGTTTTTTTATGACTGATGACTTGAAGCTTGATGTGGAACTGAGTATGGAGTGGGAAAACCCGCTCTACTATTTACGAATATCGACTCAGCCGGAAGGACTGCAGCCATATCAGTTGCTGGATGCTCTAACGCTGGGAATTTCCTGGAATATTTCACTTTGATAAAAAATAAAATTTGAGGTTTTTATGTTCAAAAAGATTTCTGTACTTTTAGTTCTGTTAGTTCTTTGCATAGTACCTGGTATATTTGCTGAGGATCCCGTCGGGGGTCAGTGGTGGCTGGATAAGCCCATTTACAGCATTAGATTTGAAGGTCTAGTGCATGCCGATGAAAATGAACTGCGGGAAATCACTAATGGATACCTGGGAAAGAGGTATTCATCCGAACTTTTTTCAGCATTGCAGAGTGAACTGTTCAATCTTCAGTATTTTGCATATTTTTCCGCCCAGGCAGAAAAAGGCGGCGAGAGCGGGGAAGAATTGATTATAGTTTTTGAGTTTGTTGAACTTCCCATCATTTCCAGTCTTGAAATTGTCGGTAATTCCGTTGTAAGGGACGCAGATATTGAAGAAGTGCTTACCATCAGTGATGAAAGCTTTGCTACAAGTGCAAAAATAAAGACTAATGAGAATTCCATTCGTGAACTTTATCTGGCTAAAGGTTTTACTTCGGTGGAGGTAACCAGCGATCTTAAGACTGATACCGATACTAATACTATTGCCTTGACAATAACAATATCTGAGGGACTTCAGTCAAAAATCTCGGCCATAAATTTTTCAGGTAACGAAAAATATTCCGAAAACACCCTTCGAAGGATAATCGTTTCAAGACAGCAGTCCCTTTTCAACCCTGGCAACTATATTGAAGGTAATATCCAGGAAGACCGAGATGCCATCCAGAAATACTATAGAGAACGAGGTTTTATAGATATTTCTGTTGCTAATGTAATTAAAAATGAAGTTGAGCAGGATGATGTAACAAAAAACATGCTCGAACTTACCTATGTTATAGAAGAGGGAAATGAGTGGGTTTTTGGCGATGTTGAGTTTGAAGGTAATGAAATCTTTACCGATGATAAGATTCGCAGTGTTTTCACGATCAGTCCAGGAAGACCCCTGAATGTGGTAAAGTTGCAGGAAAGCATTTCAAGTATTGCAAAACTTTATTGGAACGATGGATATGTAACCAGTAAGATTGAAACCACAGAGGAAAGAAACGAAGATAATGGTTCTATTTCCTATACCATAAGTATCCAGGAAGGGGTGCAGTCAGTAGTTGAGGATGTTATAATACAAGGGCAGGAAAAAACCAAAGATTTTGTCCTTTATCGTGAATTGAACATTGCCTCCGGCGATATATTCAGCATAGATAAGCTGCTCAGCAGCATGCAGAATATTTATAATACGGGTATTATTTCCGATGTTTCCTATGACCTTCTTTACGGCACAGAAGAAAACTCCGTAATTATAGAGATAAGCGTTGTAGAATCTAATAAAGTTGACCTTGAATTCGGGGCAACTTTTGGCGGAAGCAGTGCCGATGATTTTCCTGTGTCGGGATTTTTCTCTTGGACCGACAAAAACTTTCTCGGAAACGGACAGGATTTTTCCATCAGCATGAATATTTCCCCATCTTCCCAGACTCTGAGTTTTGCGTTTGAGGAATCCTGGCTTATGAATCAGCGCTGGAGCGGAGGCATTTCACTTTCTGCCGGCCATTATAAGCTCGAAAATATTCTTCAGGATGTTCAGGGTATTATTTTCAGTGAGGATGGCTACAACAACGGCATAGCAGCCCCGGACCCATATGAATCATTTGAACAGTATCAGGCGGATATGGAGGAAGGGTTATCTATCCCGGAAGAAAACTTGATGAGTTATGATCAATATAAGTTCACTTTAGGCCTCTCTTCAGGATACACGTTTCATACTGACATTGGACGGCTTACTTTGGGAGGCAGCACCTCAATCGCACTTTCTAAAATACTTTACGATGATACGCTTTATCGCCCATACAACCCGATAATCCGCGCGAATCTTGATACTTGGCAGTTCAACAACAAGATCGGGTTGAATTTTGCGTGGGATGGGCGAGATCTTATAGAAAACACCACCACGGGTTTTCTTTTCCAGGAAACAGTCACCTATGCAGGTGGTATATTGGGAGGCAGCTCAAACTACTTTAAAAACAGTACCGGTTTATCTGGATTTGTCACGCTTTTTGAACTGCCAAGGGAAGAAAAAAACCCAATTAAAGGAGTTTTATCAGCAAAAACAACAGTTTCCACGATGCTGCCTCAGTTTTATTATGACAACGGCTGGGGATGGGGACTGACAGCTACGCAGGCTGAAAAGCTCTATATAGACGGGATGAATGTAGCCAGAGGTAAATCGCCTGTGTATAATCTTGAATTTCTTTGGGATAATGCACTTGAGTTCAGCATGCCTATAGCTGAAAAAATTCTTTGGGGTGAAATATATATCAGTGCTACTGGATATAAAGTTAATCTTGATGAAATATCCTCTATGGATATAAGCGACTATTATTTCAGTACCGGTGCAGGAATCAGGCTTGCCATACCCGGTTTTCCTCTTGGCCTCTACTTGACTAAGAATTTCTATTTTGATGAGGATAAGGATTTCCATTGGGTTGGAGGAGATATCCTGAAAAACCAGGATAATGAAGAATCGGGCCTCAAACTGGTTCTTGCTATAACCACAAACTTGTATTGATCGGGAGGTATCATGAACGATACTCCCATGATGCGCCAGTATAAAGAGATAAAGGCAGTTCATGCTGAAGAGATTCTCTTTTTCAGGCTTGGTGACTTTTATGAGATGTTTCTTGACGATGCGCGAGAGGCTTCTCAATTACTCAATCTCACTTTGACAGCGAGGAACGGTATACCCATGTGCGGAATACCGTTTCATGCTGCTAAGAATTACATTAAACGGCTTCTTGAGGCCGGTAAAAAAATAGCTGTCTGTGAACAGGTGAAGCTGCCGGAAAACGGTCGCGGTCTGGCAGAAAGAGAAGTAACGCAGATCATTACTCCGGGGACAGTTGTTGACGATGACCTGCTTTCTTCGACTGTGAATAACTATATTCTATCAGTAGCCTGTCTTAAGCATACTGTTTCTCTCTCATATGCAGATATATCAACCGGTGAGTTGGCAGCATTTCTTACGGAACGCGAAAAAAACTATGAAAGTCTTAGACTTCATATCGCTAAACTGCATCCTGTGGAAATACTGATACAGGAGTCCGTCTATTTTGAAGACGAACAGTTTCGCAGGGCTGTAGATCATGACTGGGCAATGATCACCCGGTATCCTGATTGGCATTTCAATATTTCAGAATCAGAAAGAATACTCAAAGATCACTTCGGATCAATAACATTGCAGCAGTTTGGATTGGAAAGCAATGATCCTGCGCTTGCATCAACCGGAGTTTTGTATAAGTATTTAGAACACACGGCAAAGAAATCACTTGTTCATATTCACTCTATCAGAAAAATTGAGGACTCCTCGATCGTTCTTGT
>JAIPFR010000011.1 GCA_021736525.1 Spirochaetia bacterium | reverse complement strand
CTCGACGGCGAGGAAATCGATATGACTGATGATGAAGAAGACATTCAGCTTTACATGGATGATGAAGAAGTCCAGGCCATAGAAGAAAAGCTATCCAAACGTGAGATCGTGCAGCGATATGCGAGTGAAGGAAAGGATTCTTCTTCCATTGCAGCGAAGACAGGAATTCCGCGGGGGGAAGTTGAATTGATTCTAGAATTGATGGATTTTACGAAGGATGAATAGAACTGTTCTGCCGGCCCCATGAGCTGCTTTTGAATTTTCCTGCAGTACTCGATAAAAATCACTTGACGTCAATTAACTCGTCTTAGTATGTTTAGTGTGCAGTACAAAATATCTGTATATATGCTATTTTCAGGAAGCATCCGATAAAAGTACAATATGCTCAGACCAAGCGGCTGGGCTCAAATTATGTATAGGGGATTTACATGGCAAAAGACAAGGAGCGGGCAGCTGCAGCGGCAAAAAAGAAGCAGGCTGCTGCAGCTGATGAAAATATAGCAAAATCAGAAGAAGTTGAGAAATCGGCAGAAGTTAAGGAAACAGCGGAAGCGGCTGCAGCTGCAGAATCAGCGGAAGCTGAAGATCTTGCTCAAGAGACAACCTTGACAGAGGAAGAGGCTGGTTTGCTGAAGCTTCAGGAGGATATTATTCGTCTGGAAGAGGAAACAGGCAATCTGAGGGATCAGCTTCTTCGTAAGCAGGCTGATTTTGATAATTTTCGAAAACGCATGTTCCGGGAAAAAGAAGAGTCAATCAAATATGCGAATACGGCACTTCTGTCGGATTTAATATCAGTTATTGATGATTTTGAACGTGCTATAGGATCTGCAGAAAGTTCTACGGATTTCGAGAGCTTTCTTTCCGGCATAAAGCTGATAGAAAAACAGTTTGTCGGAATGCTCGAGCGGGATTGGGGTTTGAAGCGGATGGTAACCGTCGGGAAAGAGTTTGATCCCCAGGAGCACGAAGCCTTGATGATGGAGGAGTGCGAAGGATGCACTACTCAGACGGTTCTTGAAGATTTTCAGAAAGGGTATTTTCTCCATGACCGGGTATTGCGTCATGCAAAAGTTAAAGTCGGGGTACCTGGCGAAGCCGGAAGTGCTGAAAAGCAAGCGGAACAGCAGGAAGAAAAGAATTAGGAACAGTTAAAGAATTGAACACATATTTTGCTTGATAATAAGGAGAAAGATACATGGGACGTATCATTGGAATTGATTTGGGAACGACAAACTCTTGTGTGGCGGTTATGGAAGGCGGCGAGCCGGTTGTAATCCAGAATTCTGAAGGACAGCGGACCACTCCGTCCATCGTAGGATTTACCAGTAAAGGTGAGCGGCTGGTCGGCCAGCCGGCAAAAAATCAGATCGTCACAAACCCTGAGAATACAATCTATTCAATCAAACGCTTTATGGGACGACGTTATTCTGAAGTCCCTTCAGAAGTGAAAATGGTTTCTTACACAATTAAGGAATCTTCCAGCGGAGGTGAAGTCCGGGTTGAGGCCCAGAACAAGGATTTTTCGCCCCAGGAGATTTCGGCAGCCATACTTCAAAAAATGAAGCAGACAGCTGAGGATTATCTCGGAGAGACAGTAACCGAAGCGGTAATAACGGTTCCAGCCTATTTTAACGATGCACAGCGTCAGGCGACAAAAGATGCCGGGAGAATTGCCGGTCTGGAAGTAAAGCGGATTGTTAATGAGCCTACCGCGGCATCTCTCTCCTACGGCTTTGGCAAGGACGGCAGCCATGAAGAGAAGATTGCAGTTTATGACCTTGGCGGCGGAACATTTGATATATCGATACTGGAACTTGGTGATGGAGTATTCGAAGTCAAATCGACGAACGGCGACACACATCTTGGCGGGGACAACTTTGATCAGAGAATAATTGACTGGCTGATAACCTCTTTTAAATCGGAATCTGGAATTGATTTGTCCAAGGACAGGATGGCCCTGCAGCGTTTGCGGGAAGCTGCTGAAAAAGCAAAGATAGAGCTGTCGAGCCGGCAGTCTACTGATATCAACCTTCCGTTCATAACAGCCGATGCATCAGGACCTAAGCACCTGCAGATAACTCTTTCGCGGTCAAAATTTGAGCAAATGGTTGAGGATCTTATCGATAAAACCAAGGAACCCTGCAGGAAAGCCATGAAAGATGCCGGAGTTACGCCTGCTGATATAGACCAGATTATCCTTGTCGGCGGTTCAACCCGAATTCCTGCAGTTCAGGCAGCTGTAAAAGAACTCTTCAAGAAAGAACCGAGCAGGGGGGTTAATCCTGATGAGGTTGTGGCAATGGGAGCCGCTATACAAGGCGGAATCCTCGGAGGTGATGTCAAGGACGTGCTGCTGCTTGATGTAACTCCCTTGTCCCTCGGAATTGAGACCCTGGGAGGAGTTTTTACCAAACTGATAGAACGTAATACTACAATTCCTACCCGTAAAAGCCAGACGTTTTCCACCGCTGCCGACAACCAGACAGCAGTTTCCATCCATGTTCTTCAGGGTGAGCGCGAAATGGCTTCCATGAACAGAACGCTGGGCAAGTTTGACTTGATCGGAATACCGGCAGCTCCCCGGGGAGTTCCGCAGATAGAGGTTACATTCGATATTGATGCAAACGGTATAGTTCATGTATCGGCGAAGGATCTCGGCACCGGTAAGGAGCAGAAAATCCGTATTGAATCCTCTTCAGGTTTGTCGGAAAGTGAAATAGACCAGATGGTTAAAGATGCAGAACTCCACGCTTCCGAGGATAAGAAAGAGCGGGAAAAGATAGAAGTCCGTAATGAAGCAGACAATCTTATTTATTCAACCGACAAGTCTCTCAAGGAGTTTGGCGACAAGGTCTCGGAAAGTGATCGTGCTGCGATAGAGCAGGCAAAAGCGGACCTCAGTGCTGTTCTCGAGCATGGCGATGCAGCAGAGATTAAAACTAAAATCGAGGCTCTGCAGCAGGCATCCTATAAGCTTGCAGAAGAAATCTACAAGCAGTCAGCAGCAGACCAGCAAGGCAGCGGACAGGCCGGGGGTGCTCAGGCTCAGCCGCAGGAACCCTCCAGCAATGACAACGTTGAGGATGCTGATTATGAGGTTGTAGACGAAGACTAGCATCAATTTGCCTGGTAAGAACAGGGACCGCCCTGTTCTATAGAGAAAGATACTAACGATTGAAAAGAGGCAGCTTTGGCTAAACGAGATTATTATGAAGTACTGGGGCTCCAGAAAAATGCTTCTGCGGATGAAATAAAGAAGGCTTACCGTAAGTTGGCGATCAAGTATCATCCGGACAAAAATCCGGGTGATACGGAAGCGGAAAGTCGATTCAAGGAAGCTACTGAAGCCTACGAAGTACTTAGCAACCCACAGAAACGTTCAACATATGATCAGTTTGGATTTGCCGGTCTCGAAGGAATGACGGGGGGAGCACATGACTACTCCTCCGTTTTTCGTGATTTCAGCGATATATTTGGGGATTTCGGCGGGATTTTTGATTCCTTTTTCGGCTCAGGCGGAGGAGGACGCAGCCGGGGGGGCGGTCGGGAATACGGCGGGCCGGCCCGGGGAGCAAATCTACGCTATAATCTTGATGTAGACTTCAAAGATGCAGTATTTGGTACGAAAGCTGAAATTACCTACATTCATAATGTTTCCTGTTCCCATTGCGGCGGATCCGGCGCTGAGTCAGGATCCGGGAAAACCGTCTGTAAAACCTGCGGCGGTACAGGGCAGGTTCGCAGAAATTCAGGATTTTTCTCAATCGCTTCCGCCTGTCCAACCTGTGGGGGAGAAGGATTTGTTATAGAAAACCCCTGTTCATTCTGCCGTGGAACCGGCCTTACAAAAAAGCAGCAGAAGATAAAAGTTACCATCCCGGCAGGCATAGCCTCTGGAAAACGAATCAGCATTCCCGGGCAGGGTGATGCCGGACCCAACAGCGGCCCTGCTGGAGATTTATATGTCTATGTTACCGTACGTTCTCACAAGTTTTTTGAACGGGATGGAAATGACCTGTACTGTGTTATCCCTATATCGATGACGCAGGCTTCCCTGGGAGATGAGCTGGAGATCCAGACAATCGACGGCAACAGGATTAAATTGAAAATTCCCTCCGGGGTACAGAACGGAAAAATGCTGCGGGTGAAAGGCAGGGGAGTTCCTCTCCTTAACAGCAAAGATCAACGGGGCGATATGTATATTAAAATTCAGATAGAAACCCCGAAACGGCTGAACTCCAAGGCTAAAGCATTAATGCGTGAACTGGCAGACGTATTAGGTGAAAATCATTCCCCGGATCCGGTGCCTCTCTCCGATCTTTAGACCATAAAGGAATATATGCGAAATATCATTGGATTTCACGCGATAGAAGAGTCAATACGGAAAAAGCATGCAGGGTCTACTCTGTACCTGCATCGTCAAAGTCATAAAAGAAATACTCAGTTAGAGAACTTGGCTCAGCAGAACGGGGTTAAAGTAATTCAGGCTGATCTGCCGGAGCTTGACCGGCTAGCCGGAGGCGGCAGCCACCGGGGAGCGGTACTCGTTGTTTCAGGCGGGTCAAGCACGTTGAAAAGCAGTCAGCTGTCCGATTTTATTTCAGAAGCGGGAGCCTCCAGGAATTCGTTAGTCATAGCTCTTGACGGAGTAACAGATCCCCAGAACCTTGGTGCTGTAATGAGGAGTGCTGATCTGTTTGCAGCGGATTTTCTCATTCTTCCTGAACGCAGAAGCTCCCCGGTAAACCAGACCGTATTGAAAGTATCTTCAGGTGCAGCTGAATATGTGCCCTACGCGATTGTTCCCAATCTTGTGCGATCCTTACAGAACTTGCAGAAAGCCGGATTCTGGGTCTACGGGGCTGATATGAATGGTGAAACGGTTTCGTCCGTGAGCTTGACAGGGAAAATAGTACTGGTATTGGGATCAGAAGAGAGCGGCCTGAGCAAGCTGGTTCAGCAGACCTGCGACCGGATTATCTCGATACCTACCAAAGGCCATATAGATTCACTGAATATCGCGGCAGCGGCAGCAGTTCTCATGTATGAAGTAAACAGACAAAGAGATTAAGCCGGGTAACAGACGTCAGTCCTCAAAAAAACGGTTTCCGATATCCCTTCTGAACCAGGCCCCTTCAAACTGAATATCCTGTATAAAAGAATATGCCCGGGAGTTGGCCTCGATGATGTTCGTACCCAGGCCGACGGCGGTAAAGCATCGCCCGCCTGTGGTGACCAGCTGGTTGGGGGCGCTTTCACTGACTGCCCCATAGAAAAGCATCGATGAATTGTAGGGAAGTGAGTTTTTTGAGAAATAGGGCAGGTCGGAAACGGTTTTATGGAGCAGCGGATTTTCCGGATACCCTTTACTGGCTACAACAACAGCAACGCTGGATTGATTTGATAGTTCCAGGTTGAAATTTTCAATTTCCTGCTCTTCCAGAGCCTCGATAATATCGAGAAAGTCCGACTGAATAAGCGGAGCCATAGCCTGGGTTGCAGGATCGTTAAATCTGACATGATAGTCAACCAGCTTTGGACCTTCAGTGGTCAGGATAAGGCTGAAAATCAGCACCCCCTTGTAGGTCAGCCGTTCTCTTTTCAGTCCTTCAAAAGTCGGCTCGAGAATCCTCTGGAAAATCTGGTCCCGCAGGGTAGTCTTGATTATCGGGACCGGGCTGATGGAACCCATTCCGCCGGTTGCAGCCCCCCTGTCATGTTCTCCGGACTTGGTATAGTCTGAACATACCGGAAGCAGTATATATCCATTTTCATCAGTTATTACAGTCAGAGTGAGAGGCATTCCTTTCAAATGTTCTTCAACAATGATGTTGCTGTTCTGAAGCAGTTTGCCGGCAAATGGAAGCAGCAGTTCCGGGTTGTTCGAATCCAGCATAATCCGGCTGGGGGCCAGTTCGTTACGCTTTATGACAAAACGCCGACCTTCGTTTTTGTCGAGATAGGTTTTGAAATCCATCAGGGTAGAGAATGCCGTATATCGGGAGGTGGGGATATTGTACCTGTCTGAAAATGTTCTGGCGAATGAGCGATCTCCCTCAAGGCGCATTGTATTGCTTGAGGCTCCGAATGTACGAATCCCGAGAGATCTCAGGTAATCGGGTACTCCATTGGCCAAAGGAGCTTCGGTGCCGGCAAAAACATATGAGATATTGTACTTTCTGCAGGCTTCAGCAACAGACTCGGGGGATGAGATATCAATGGCGGGCAAATTGGTACCAAGCATTGCCGTGCCGGCATTCCCCGGAGCTATGAAAAGACCGCTGATCCTGCGGCTTTTAGAGAACAACCAGGTTATGGCATGATCCTTTGCACCGGACCCAAGTATTAAAACTTTCAAGCGTGGGGTTCCTCCCTAATGTGAGGACTAGGTTAACATTCTGCTGTTAAATGGTCAATAAGCAGTTGTGGGCTGAAAGGTTTTGAGGCTGGGGCCTTTCAGCTCTCAACCCATCTGTTCAGGATTGCATAATAATCCCGGCGTGCTTCAGCCTGAACGATATCACGTCTGACTGCTGCAGAGCCTGGATAGCCTTTTATATATGCTCCGGCATGCTTGCGCATTTCCCGGCAGGCAAGCGATTCACCTTTTACCTTGACAACCATATCCAGATGCCTCAGGAATGCTTCTGCACGGGCTGCTCGGGAAATTTCTTTCTGCTGTTTGCTTCCGCTAGTCAGAAGCTGTCGGGTTTCGGAAAAAATAAACGGGTTTCCTATGGCTCCGCGGGCAAACATCACCCCGTCAGCTCCGGTTTCAGTAATCATGCGCAGTGCATCTTCCGGAGTAAAAAGGTCACCCGAGCCAAATACCGGAACCGCTGAATGCTTTTTCAGATTTGCAATGTGAGTATAATCAGCCTGTCCTGAATACCCCTGAACACGGGTTCGTGCATGCAGGGTTATGAGAACAGCTCCGCCTTCAGCCGCCGCCGCCGCTGTTTCAAGATAGTTGATGCTGCTGCTGTCCCATCCGGACCTGATTTTGACCGTAACCGGAATGTCTGTTTCGTTTGTAATTGCTTTGACAATTCGAAATATCGCATCGGGGGATTTAAGCAGTGCCGCCCCGGCTCCGGTTTTCACTACCTTTGGAACAGGGCAGCCGCAATTTATATCAATAATATCGGGTTTTTCTGCTGCAACCAACGGCAGAGCTCGAATTGCAGGATCCGGGCTGTTCATGAAAAGCTGAACGGCAAAAAGCCTCTCATTTTCAGCTCTTTCCATAAGAGCTGAGGTTTTGTAGCTTTCCCTGGCCAATCCTTCAGCCGATACCATCTCAGAAAAAGTGGCATCAGCTCCATACTCTGCACATAACGACCTGAAAGCCATATCAGTGAAACCAGCAAGAGGAGCCAGAAATATATTCCCCTCAGCAACCAGGGAAGGTCCTATGGCAACCGGATGATAGAGGCTGTCAGGCATAGCCGGATGCTACTCCGCTATCCCGAATATCCGTAAACTGTTTTCGTAGAGAGCGGGGGCTATTTCTTCCAGTGCCGCTCCTCTGATATCAGCAATAGCCATTGCCACCTCGCTGAGATAAGCCGGCTTGTTCCGCTTGCCTTTGTATCGGGATGGTACCATGAACGGGCTTTCCGATTCTATAAGAATTCGTTCGAGCGGAATGTTGGCAGCCGTCTCGTGCAGGTTTTTAGCATTGCGGTAGGTTACATTTCCAGCAAAGGAGATGTAGAGGTTGAGGTCAAGAGCTCGTTTTGCGTAGGCATAATCTTCCGAATAGCAGTGCAGGATGCCGCCCTTCTCAGGCAGGCGGTCTCTGAGAATATCTATGATGTCGGTGCCGGCTTCACGGTTGTGGATAATTACCGGAAGTTCCAGCTTCTTGGCGATGTCCAGCTGGCGAATGAACAGCTCTATCTGCGATTTCTTGTCACCAAATTTTCTATAATAATCGAGACCTATTTCACCTATGGCAACGACCCTGTTGAGCTCCGCTCCTTTGAAAACCTTCTTTTCCCAATCTATTCCAGGGTTTGCAACCTCGGAAGGGGAGACTCCGACCGCGTGGTATACGTTAGAGGCAGTTCTGAGATTTTCGTATACCTGAAAGAAATCTCCAAGGCTGTTGCAGATGCTGACTATATGTGCAACTTCTGCCCGTTTTGCCTGTTGGATAACGAGTAATTGTTCGATCTGGTCTTCATGGATCAGACCAATGTGAGCGTGAGTATCAAAATACTGCATGTTACCTGTCCGCTAATTAAAAAGATTTGATATCTAGGCTGAGTGAAAAGCCTAAGGCTTTTTGATCAGCTTATTAAGTTTTTTTATTTGTACAAAAGTATTTTTAAATCAATACCTCATCGGCTAAAAAACTTACTGTATTTGATGTTCCTGCAGAATACAATTAAATAGTACTTCTAACTATATTCCGGAAGAACCTCGTCCTGCTAAATGATATATACAGTAAGGTAACATGCTTGACAGCCTGTCGTCAATTGTATTTGACAATTATTTACTGTCATGATAGTTTGAATGGTGTTTTTCCAGGTCGGTTTCCTGAAGTACGCAGTAGTATGAAATAGCCTCAGTTATCTGTTTAAAACACTTCTGTTAGGGGGAATTCCGATATCCCGGAAAGTCCTGAACTGTGATTGCTGCTGTTTTGCAGTAGAAATTAACATATCAAAAAGAATTATCAGCTGATATTTCTATGATGCCTGCTGCATTATTTTCGGTTGATAATCAAGGAAATATATGGGAACCAGTATAATCGAACCTGAAGACGGCATGGAAAAGGCCGGTGAAGAAAAGCTGAATGAAAGCATTACGTACCTGGTTAAAAACCCGCATACTAATGAATCGTGCATAGCCTGTTTTAATCAATCGTTAGAGCCCGGAGTACCGGTAGTTATGCCGACCCGCTACGGTACTGACATTGGTTTTATTCTGGGGAAGATGAGGGAAAATGCCTGCGGGAATTGTGAAGGATGCGAAGATTCAACTGACGGCGGGTCGGATCAAACCTCCGTTTCATCGTTGGAAACGATCGATGGTTCCGAAGCATCTCAGAATGAAGCGGGCGGGAAAAGGCAGAATAACGACAAGAACGGCGGACGCCGGAATCAAAAACGGAAAAAGGATAAGAAACCTGTATCTGAAATATACACCATCATGCGCATTGCCGATGAGAAGGATCTGGATAAATATGAGAAAAACCGGGTAAAGGAAATTGAAGCCCTGACTCTCTGCAAGGAGAAGGTGAAAAGCCATCATCTTGATATGAAGATGGTTTCTGCACATTTTCTGCTTGGTGAGTCGAAAGTTATTTTTTTCTTTACAGCCGATGCCCGGGTTGATTTCAGGGAACTGGTCAAGGATCTCGTGTCAATTTTTAAAATGCGGATAGAGCTGCGCCAGATTGGAGTCCGGGATGAATCCCGGGTACTGGGAGGACTGGCTGTTTGCGGCAGGGACTATTGCTGTCACAGTATAACGGATAAGCTAAATCCTGTATCAATTAAAATGGCAAAGGAACAGAATCTTTCTCTCAATTCCATGAAAATTTCCGGACCTTGCGGGCGGCTGCTCTGCTGCCTCTCCTATGAATATGATTATTACCGGGAAGAGAAAAAAAAGCTCCCATCAGAGGGGGGGCGTCTGAAAATACGTGAGGACCTGCTGAAAATTCATGAAGTAAATATTTTATCAAAAAAAATTTATCTCACATCCCCTGATGGAAGGGTTGTGGTTGTGCCGTTCAGTAAAGTGTCATATAATGATTCAACGAAACGCTGGGTTGTTGACAGCGGATACATTGAGGAAATGCTCTAAAAAAATGTCAGGTGTCAGCAAATTTATACATGTTAATAAATTATTATATTGACACAAATTAATGGGTGTGGTATGTTACGACCCGATAAAGTTTATTTTCAGTTTCAGGTCTTGATTAATCCTTTGTGGATTTGATATGAATAGAGAGCTTGTTCCGGCGGAGTCTCCCTCGGAAGCAGCCTATAACATTCTTTTAAAACAAAACGCGAAAGATTTTGCGGTAGTTTTGTGAAAGAATCTTACATACATAGTTGGAGGTACATGCGTGGCAGGAAAAGGTTCCGCAGAAAAGCGTCAGCGTCAGAGTGAAACCCGCAGAGAAAGGAACAGACGAGCAAAAAGTCAGGTGAGAACGGCAACCCGGAAATTCCGGGAATCAATTACGGCAAATGACAAAGACGTTGCCGAGAAAGATCTGGCGCAGGTTTTGAAGCTCATTGATACGTATGCCGGGAAAGGCTTATATCATAAGAATACTGCAGCAAGAAAGAAATCCCGCCTGACAGCACAGCTGAATAGTCTTTCTTAACCCGAAGGCATCTTTTGGTAATTTCGCTGCATGTTCCGAAGCGTCAGCCCTGAAAAAGCCTGACGAGGAAATGCAGCGAACGGTGCTGTTCGGATGCCAATGGTCCGAATCTGATTTACGGACCTGAGGCGGATGTGTCTAGAAATGTATTGATAGGAGGGATTATGGCATCCCAGAAACTGACAAAAGCTGAATTGATTGAAAACATTCATGAAAAACTTGGAATTAACAGAAATGATGTTCATCTGATTATTGATGAAGTTTTCGGGGAACTGAAAGATGGTCTTGCAGAAGACCGGGTTATAGAACTTCGAGGTTTTGGTACCTTTGAGATAAAGACAAGGAAGGGGCGGGAGAAAGCCAGGAATCCTAAAACAGGAGAGCTGGTTTCTGTCGATACACACGGTGTCGCAGTATTCCGTCCTGGTAAGGAATTGAAGGATATTGCCTGGAAACTCAGGAATTAGCTGGAATAAAGAGTCGAACTTCTTATGTCACAACAAACATATAGGTTATTCCGTAAAGAAAGCGGCCTCCTGACAATCGTTATTGAGGTCGTTTTGCTTTTACTGTCAGCTCTTGTTTTTTCAGGAGCCTTTCCGGGGTTTATATCGGATAATGGAATCGGTTTTCTTGGATTCATAGCCCTGATTCCACTTTTCGCGGTTATCCGCAACACCGGGTGGATTCGCTCCGCCTTCTATGGTTTTCTTTTCGGATTTACATTCTACACTTTCTTCAACTATTGGCTGGCCTCTTTCCATCCCCTTGCTGTCTATATAGCCCCTATAATTATGGGCACGGAAATGATCCTTCTTTTTCCGGTTCTTAAGGCGGCGGATCGTCTGTTTCCCAGGTACGGCTTTGTTGTGCAGCTTCTGGTATGGACCGCATATGAGTATCTGAAAACACTTGGATTTGTAGGATATCCTTACGGTATAGTAGGATATTCACAGTATACTTTTCTTCCGTTTATCCAGATTTCCTCAATCTTCGGGATTTGGGGAGTAACCTTGATGACGGTATTTCCGTCAATTTTCATCGGCCGGTATGCAGCCGATCGACTGGTCGGGGTCGGTGAAGGATTTGTCAGTTTTTTACAGAGGTACCGGATCGTCTGGATTATATATCTGGTGCTTTTTGCTGCTGCCCTCATTTTCGGCTTTTTTGCACTTAATGAATTGAAAGGAGAAGAACCCGACAGGCTTTGGCGTACAGCTCTTGTTCAGCACAATGCCGATTCATGGGAGGGGGGGATCGTTAACTGGCGCAGAAATCTGCACACCCTGATGGAGCAGAGCAAACTGGCGCTTGCGGAGGATCCGGAGATTGTCATCTGGTCAGAAACAGCATTCGTCATATCTGTTCACTGGCATACAAACTACCGGACCAGTCCCGCTTCTTATGAAGTCGTCAAGGAATTTACCAGCTTTGCAAATAGTCTTCCGGTTCCCCTGCTTACAGGAAATAATGATAATCGTCTCAAGGATCCGAACCTGCCTCCGGTATTGAGCGACGGAAGCCTGAATCGTGAGGATCATAATGCCGTTATCCTCTATGAGGACGGCGGCTTGAAGGAAATATACTGGAAGCAGCATCTGGTTCCTTTTACTGAACACTTTCCCTATGAGAAAACTCTTCCGCGCTTCAATGCCCTGCTTCTGGCAAATGATTACCACTATTGGTCAAAGGGGACTGAATCAACTGTCTTTGAAACGGGGAACGGGGTGAAGTTCTCGACTCCTATCTGCTTTGAGGATGTTTTCGGGTATCTTTCTGCCGGGTTTGTCACAGCCGGGGCAGATGTTATAGTGAATATGACAAACGATTCCTGGTCGGGAGCTGTTTCGGCACAAATGCAGCACATGGCTATGGGTGTTTTTCGGTCAATAGAGAATCGGAGAACAACGGTCAGAGGCACCAACTCCGGCATGACCTGTGTTATCGACCCGGGCGGCAACATTCTCGATATTATGGAACCGTTTGTTGTCGGCTATATGGTTACGGACGTGCCTGTCTACACCTATAGAGACACCCTCTATACTCGTCTGGTGGATTGGTTCCCGAAACTGCTGATAGGTATTTCCCTTGCTCTTCTCGCGTTCGGGCTTGTTCGGGCCGTTATGCACCGGACAAAGGCAGATAAAGGTTGACAAATCCCGCTATTACTGCAGCAGTCTGTATAATCGGGACGGAACTCGTTCGCGGCGTTATTCAGGACAGCCATGTCAAACTGCTCGGAGCCGAGTTTGCAGCCTTGGGAATAGATGTAAAGCGAGTAATGATAATTCCCGATAACGATGAGATCGAAGCCGTCCTGGATTCTATGATAGGGGTATATGATATAGTTCTGACTACCGGCGGACTGGGCCCCACATCTGATGATATGACCCGTCATGCTGTCGCTCACGCAGCTGGTGTCAAGCTGGTAGAGAATCAGGAAGCCCGACGGGACCTTTCGCTGAGGCTGCAGCGTGAGCCGAGTGCGTCCAACCTTACGCAGGTGATGTTTCCGGAAGGGTTTTCCATTATCCCTAATCCTCTGGGTACTGCGCCCGGGTTTATGGGAACCAGCAGGAGCCGGATGCTGCAGGAATCAGCTGATGCATTGTCACTTTCCAAAAGCAAGGAGTCCCTGGTGATTTCCATGCCAGGGCCTCCAGCCGAGATGCATGAAATGCTGTACCGCCAGGTTATTCCCGCTGTCACCCGTCACTTTGATCTTGCTGAGGAGACCGGCCGAACTGAGATCTCTGTTTTTCTGGTACCTGAATCGAGACTGGAAGATATGTGCAGCAGGTTTGCAGTTCCAGGTGTTACTTGGGGGACTCGTATTCAGCCCATGAGAATCAGCTTGTACCTTAATGGCGAAAGTGATGAAGTGCGGGAGCATATGGCAGCCAAGCTTCAAAATCATGGAGGAGCTGAGCTTTTTCACATGGGTGATGTTCAACCGACGGACCCGCTTGTCAGTTTGCTGAAAGAACGTAATCTCATGATTGCCGGGGCTGAATCATGTACTGGCGGGTATGCTTCAAAAATACTTACAGACAGACCGGGCAGTTCGGATTATTTTTGGGGTTCTGTCATTTCCTACCATAATAATGCTAAAGAACAGCTGCTCAGGATCTCTCCATCAGTTCTTGAGCGATTTGGTGCGGTTTCCAAAGAAACTGCTCTGGAAATGGCAGAACAGGTGAGGAGAATTTCGGGAGCTGATGCAGCTTTCAGTATAACAGGGATAGCTGGTCCCTCGGGAGGGACTCCGGATAAGCCGGCAGGGACAGTGTGGTTCGGATTTTCTTCATCCGGACAGGATACGGCTGCGGTTAAGATTGAATTTCATGCATACAGCAGGGATTCTGTGAGAAGAAGAGCGGCAGCTGCAGTGTCTATTTTACTTGATACCTATATAAGAGGGAATCAACCGCTTGACATTGTGAATAAGTGGCAATATATTTAACATATCGTAGCTGGACAGTGTACTATCTGTTTTATATTTTAAAAAATTGAACAAAAATACTTTTCCAATAAAAAGCACTCAAATTGACTCATGCTGCCGGGTTGCTTTAACCAATTGAATACTGGTACTTTTGCATTTGCTGTTTATTCCGGCAGTTGTGAAATCAGAATTTGCCTGAATTACAATTGATCATTCCAGGAGGATGTTATCTCTGGTTTGAATGATCAATGCTTTATGTCTGTCTATAAGCTTGTATGGAAACCATTCGAATATGTGGAAACCAACCGTGAACATAGAAATAATCCTAAGCTCTTTAAAAATATAATCATTTTCAGAAGAGCAAATTTAAATTTTGGAGTTTTTGATGCTGTCAAAAATTGAAGGAGCTGATTCGCCTGGCGAAGCAGCCGAGAGAGAGAATCAGGAATTAACCCGGGATAATTCTGTCCCTGCAGAACCTGGGAATGAGGGTGATACTGCCGAACAGAGTAAAAAAAAGGTTGTCGCTCGGAAAAGAACGCGACGCAAGGTGAAAACCGAAGCAATATCAACGGATAATGAAAATCCAGATCAGAAAGGTATCGATAGTAAAGCTGAGAATCCAGCAGTCGAAGAAAAAAAGTCCGATGAGAAAAAACCTGCTAAATACAAGTCAGCGGCGATTCCGGCTGCAAAAAGTCCAGTCAGACGGAAACGAGTCAAGCAGCCGGCAGTAGAGCCAGACCTGTTCTCTCAGGATGATACCGAAGTAGCTAGCAGGAAATCAGCTGATGCAGAGGCTGCTCCTGCTTCAGCTGATGAAGCTGCGATAGCACCCGCTGCACCGGCGGAGAAAACACCCGCTGCACCGGCGGAGAAAGCACCCGCTGCACCGGCTTCTTCACCAGAGTTGGAAACATCCTCTCAGGCTCCCAAGTCGACAGGATCTCCGGCAGTATCCCAGGCAGTTCCAGATAAGGCCGTCAAAAGCAAGCAGGAAACAGCTGCTACGGAAGAGAATTCATATTCAGCCGCAAAGGATTATGTCGATAAGAGTAAAGATTTTGAAGGCAGAAAGAATATTCAGCAAAATGCCCCGAGACCGCAGTTGAAAAACCCGAGAAATAACGGGACTTCGGGAAGCCGCAGCAATAAGCAGAACAACAATAAACGGAGCAATCATCGCAGCATACGTGAAGATTCGGGGAACCAGAGTTCAGTTTCGAGTGGTAATACTATTCAGCAAGCTGAACAGTATCCAGTTTCTCACGACCATGAAGGTGAAAAACTGAGCATTAATGACCTCACCATGATGAGTGTTCCGGTTCTTCGTGAAAAAGCAGCTGAATGGGGAGTTCCAATGGAATCTCTGCTGATAATGAAGAAGCAGGAAGTAATTGTTGAAGTTCTCAAGCTGCATACCCGTGCCGGCGGAGTTATCTATGCGTACGGTTCATTGGAGATTCTGCCTGATGGATATGGATTTCTCCGTTCTCCCCAGAACAGCTATCTGCCGGGTCCTGATGACATTTATATTTCACCGTCCCAGATCAGACTTTTCAACCTCAAGACCGGAGATACAGTTTCCGGCCAGATAAGACCGCCCAAAGATGGGGAAAGGTTTTTTGCCATGCTGCGGGTAGAGACCGTAAATAATGATGATCCGGCTAATGCCCAGACAAGAGTGGGCTTTGACAGTCTTACGCCGCTCTATCCCGATGAACGGCTCAACCTGGAGAGCAAAAGCGGCGACATATCAACCAGGCTTATCAATCTTTTTTCACCGATCGGAAAAGGGCAGAGAGGGCTGATCGTTTCGCCCCCAAAGGCTGGAAAGACGATGCTGCTTCAGAAAATAGCCAATGCTATCACCGAAAACAATCCGGAAGTGGAGCTGATAGTTCTTCTTATAGATGAGCGGCCGGAAGAAGTAACAGATATGCGGCGGAATGTAAAAGGGGAGGTTATTGCCTCGACATTTGATGAACAGGCTAGCAGGCATGTTTCTGTGGCGGAAATGGTTATTGAAAAGGCAAAGCGGATTGTCGAGCATAAGCGGGATGTGGTTATTCTGCTTGACTCTATAACGAGACTTGCAAGGGCATATAACCAGACAGTCCCGACATCTGGTAAAATACTTTCTGGCGGAGTCGATTCAAATGCTCTGCATAAACCGAAACGCTTTTTTGGGGCAGCGCGAAATATTGAGCACGGAGGGAGTCTTACCATAGTTGCAACAGCACTCGTTGAGACCGGTTCTCGAATGGACGAAGTTATTTTCGAAGAGTTCAAGGGTACCGGCAACAATGAAATAGTTCTTGATCGGCGAATGGCTGATCGCAGAATGTTTCCAGCGATCAATATTAAAAAATCCGGCACTCGTCGTGAGGACCTGCTGCTTACCGAGAATGAGATATCGAAACTGTGGATACTTCGCAATGCGCTTAATTCACTGGAAGATATTGAAATGACAGAAATGCTCATTGACAGGATGCGCAAAAGTAAGAATAATGAAGCGTTCCTGCGATCGATGAATACAGGAGCTGGTAGCTACGATACCTGATCTGCTGTAAGGATCCGGCGGCAAGCCTGATCTCAGCAGCGGACTGCAATAGATTTTTGAGGAGAGGGAGAGGGAGAGAATGAAGAAAGGAATTCATCCGAAATATGAACCGACAACGATAACCTGTGTATGCGGGAATGTAATTGAGACAAAATCTACAACCAAGAATATTCAGGTTGAAATTTGTTCAAGCTGCCATCCGTTTTTCACCGGAAAGCAGAAATTGGTTGATACGGCAGGAAGAGTCGAAAGATTCAAGAAAAAATACGGAATTAAGGACTGACCCAAGATTCCGAATGGCATCTTGCAGGACCCCGTATAGAGTCTCGCAAGACCCTGAACGGAATTTTGTGCGAAAATCCGAGATGCATGTTCGGAAAATTGAAAAACCCTGCCGGAAGAGCAGGGTTTTTTTTAACAAAAACTTTCACCTGAGAGCAGCTTGCCGGCACTGGCCGAGCTCATTTTTATCTCCTGATAAGTTTCAGTTGCAATAAGTCCCTATTTATCCTACAATTCATTATGGGGGTGTAGATGAGCAGTATCAGTGCACTGCACGCAGCTGAGTATGATGAATCCCCCGGGGCTATTGTTTCTGTTCCTGGAGTTGTCACAATAATGGGTGAATACTCAGACCTTTGTGACGGCTTCACTCTTGCAGGAGCCCTGGATCAGACTGTTGAGCTTGCAGTATCAAAGCGGAATGATAACTCTTTGCGTTTTTATTCAGCTGATTTTGAGGAGCGGAAGAGGACAACCATTCCCAACTTGAAATACAGGCGTGAAGATCGTTGGGCAAATTACATTAAGGGTGTCCTGTACGAACTCTTTCGGCGTAATTATGTATTCAAAGGGCTGAATATCACAGTAAAAGGATCCATACCGCAGAAAGTAGGTCTAAAATCCTCAACAGCCCTCTGCACGGCAGCGGCTCTGGCGGTAAAAGAACTTCATCAGTTTGATATTGATGATACACAGCTCATTCAGGCTGTCTATTTTGCCGAGACCTCATTTATGCAGGCCAAGGCGCGTTTAGTCGACGTGATGACAATGCTGTACGCCCGGGAAGGTTATTTTCTGCTTTTTGACATGCATTCTCTGGATTATACAGAAATCCAGTGCAATTTTAACGGGGACCAGTTTCTTATAACTGAGAGCGATATTCCCCAGTTCTCGATACGTGAGGAGCTTATTTACCGGGAAGAAGCCTGCCATACCGGTCTGGCGGCGATCAGGGAACGATCTCCGGGATCAGCGATGCGGGAGATCTCATCCACAGAAATAAAAAGTGCTTCGGAGAATCTTCCCGAAGACCAGAAGAAAATTTGTTTTTTTGTTTTGGATGAAAGCAGAATTACCAGAGAGGCGGCTTCAGCCCTGGCTCAGAAAGATTCTTTTGTGTTCGGGAAGCTGATGAACCGCCTGCAGGCCGGTCTCCGCGATTTGTTTGAAGTCTCCTGTCCTGAGGTTGACTGGCTGACGAAAAGAGCGATGGAAACCCATGGCTGCTTTGGCTCAAAAATGATTGGCCCTGGATTCG
Source organism: Spirochaetia bacterium (assembly GCA_021736525.1). GTDB lineage: Bacteria > Spirochaetota > Spirochaetia > JABMQR01 > JABMQR01 > M55B182. The sequence continues at coordinate 5,753 of JAIPFR010000011.1, read as the reverse complement.
GCGGCTGCACGATAACGCTCCTGCAGGTCGATTCAGTGGCTGGCTACACCAAAAAACTGGAGGAATATGAGCATATTTTCGGATTCCATCCGGCCTGGTTTATGTACCAGCCTGCCGGAAATGCCAGAATCCTTAAAGGTTAAACGGTAAGACAGCAGTTATATAAGAGCTGCCGATATCTTTCCTGATGCTCAAAAAATATAACTTATGATTATTTTACTCACTAATGATGACGGAATTGAAAGTGAGGGGCTGCAGGTGCTTGCAGCAAAGCTCCGTAAAGAACATGATGTCTGGATATCAGCACCGGACTCAAACCGGAGCGCTTCGTCGCATGCCATAACGATCCATCGGAATGTAGTGTTTACGAAAGTGGGTGGAAGCGGGGGTGAGAGTAACGGCGGGAATGGAGCCGGTGTTGGGGGGCAAAGCTTTTCCTGCAGCGGAACACCCGCAGACTGTGTTCTTTATGCATTGGGAGGGGCAATACCCGTAAAACCTGAGGTCGTCATATCCGGTATAAATATCGGATGCAATATAGGAAGAGATATTATCTATTCAGGGACTGTAGCGGCCGCCCGGGAATCTGCAATATATGGAATTCCATCAATAGCTGTTTCTGCCGCGGCAGAAGTTTCTGCCCTCTCGACAAGACCGGTTCCCATACAGGAAGCCGCAGATTTTATTGTCAGGGAACTTGAAACACTTGTTTCTCTCTGGATTCCCCATACAGTTCTTAATATCAATATCCCTGTTTATCCTTCGGGCACCTGGGAAACAGCCCAGTTGTCAAATCTGGAATACGGCAATGTCCTGAAAATTGTATCCCAAGGGGATACAACCGCAGTCTATGCGCTGGGGTCAGTTCTTGAACGTGTCGGGGAAGCTCATCACCAGTCGGACTTCGAGAAACTAAAAAAAGGCATAATCACCATTTCGCCGATTAAAGTATATCCCGCCTGTGATGAAGATCATTTGCGCACGCTGGATGCCTATGTTCTGCAGCGATCCACTGAAAAACACGATATGAAGATGTAAAGGAGCAGTGGAATGAGTTTTCTGCGGGATCTCAGCCCCTCGGGGTGGGACAGCCTTTGTCGAAAATGCGGTCTCTGCTGCTATGAAAAGCAGTTGTCCCCGGGGACTGCTGTGTATGATCTTTCAGAGCCCTGTCCCCTGCTGGACTGTGAATCTCAGCTCTGTACAGTCTACAGAAATAGATATCGTAAGAATCCCCGCTGCCGCCCGGTCAATCTTTTTACCGCCATGTTTTCCTCCTACCTTCCTCACTGCTGCGGATATACAGCATGGGCAAAAAAGTATCATTTGAGGCTTGTCCGCAGCCGGGAAATCTCCTATATTCATTCAATTCACCCTGCCGGCAAGCTTGACGATGAGTAGATCTGCAAGTACTTTAATACTACTGGAATTGTATGGCTTAGTAAGTGTAACTGATAACATTGACAAGTATGCTATTCTGTCCTAATTAAGCATTTCCAGGTTTCTTTAAGAGGGAGACTCGATGTCTGAAAAGATTTTCTATATGGACAATAATGCAACAACAAGCGTTGATCCGGCAGTCAGGAAAGCTGTTTTGGAGAGTTTTGACCTGTACGGCAATGCCTCCAGCATGCACGGCCCTGGAAGACACGCATCAGCGGCAATCGAAAAAGCCAGGGGACAGGTAGCAGCCCTGCTTGGTGCGGATGCCGACGAAATTATTTTTACCAGCGGCGGTTCAGAGTCTAATAATACGGTTCTGGATCTTGTTTTTTCCGATCTTTTTTCTGGAAGCGGACGAAAAAGAATAATAACATCTTCCATAGAGCATCCGAGCGTAGTGGAAACCGTTGAAAGCTATCGCGAGAAAGGGTTTCCTGTTACCATAATCGGAGTTGATTCTACCGGCAAGCTGAATATGGACGAACTGCGGAAGGAAGCGCGGGAAGATGTTGCACTGATATCAATAATGACGGCTAATAATGAAATTGGCACTATTCAGGATATTGCAGAAATAACTAGAGTGGCTGCATCGTGCGGGGCCCTGATGCACACCGATGCAGTACAGGCTGCCGGCCGGATTCCTCTTGACCTGCACGGTCTCGGGGTTGATTTTGCCAGTATTTCAGGACATAAATTTCATGCCCCCAAAGGTATAGGAGCTCTTTTTGTGAGAAAAGGACTTCACATTGCTCCGCTTATACGCGGTGGGCATCAGGAGGGCGGGCAGCGAGCCGGAACCTATAATACTCCGGGAATTGTGGGAATAGGTGCTGCAGCGGAAATAGCCCTGAGACTTATGGAAGAAGACGGAAAAAGAATCGCTATGCTTCGCGACAGACTGCGCAGAGGCATTGAGGCATCGATCCCTGATATCCACATAAACGGGCATCCCGTCGATATCCTCCCCGGAACGCTGAATGTCTCCTTTCCCGGAGCTGAGGGCGAGTCAATACTGCTCTACCTGGATATGGAAGGTGTGGCAGTTTCGACCGGGTCAGCTTGTGCAACCGGTTCTCTTGAACCGTCTTATGTGCTTATCGCCACAGGAGTGGGGGCGGAACTTGCCCATGGATCTATCCGCTTCAGTCTTGGACGGTATTCCACTGACGAAGATGTGGATTTCGTATTAAGTAAACTGCCGTCGATAATTTTGCGGCTCAGGGAGATGTCTACACTATGAGTGACAGTTTTATGAATGACTGGGTTTATACCGATACCGTCAAAGAACACTTTATGAATCCTAAAAATATACTCAATGATCCCGACTACCAGGATGATGGACGCGGAATGGTGGGCAGCATGGCCTGCGGAGACCAAATGCTGGTTGTCATCAAGGTGGAAAATGATAGAATTGCAGACTGCAAATGGAAGACCTATGGATGCGCCAGCGCGATTGCCAGCACCTCCATGATGTCGGAAATGGCAGCGGGAATGACGCTTGATGAGGCCTATAACCTCACCCCCCAGATGATAACAGATGCTCTGGGAGGCCTGCCGCAGCATAAATTTCACTGTTCAGTATTAGGGGATAAGGCCCTGCGGGCCGCAATCGATGATTACCTTGAGCGGGTCGGCCGGGAAAATCCCTTTAAGAAAAAGATTGCAAAAATTGTCTGTGAATGCAAAGGCATAACTGACCAGCAGATTGAGGCTCTTGTAAAAGCAGGAACAGTGGATACTCTAGAGCAGCTGCAGCAGGAAACCGGACTGGGTACAGTCTGCGGAAAATGCAAAAGCCTGGCAGAAGAAATGGTAGAAGAGTTCCGTCATATTTACGGCAGGGAATAGGCGGTATATAATGAGTCAGGAGAGTAAGAATTCCGTTCCCGGCGGCGGTCAGACGGACTGCTCAACGGTAACGGAGAATCATTCGGAAATTGCAGAGCCCCCACTGTATCATGTGATTCTGCTGAATGATGACTTTACCACGATGGAATTTGTCATTCAGGCTCTGCAGCAGGTGTTTCACAAGCCTCTGACGGAGGCAACGAAGATTATGCTTGAAGTTCATAAAAAGGGTCGGGGCGTAGCGGGAACCTATATTCGTGATATTGCGCGAACCAAGGCCGAAAGAGTAATGCATTTAGCTTTCAAGGAGAATTTCCCCCTCAAATGCATTCTTGAAAAGGCCTAGGTGTTATATTGGCGGGAGACAAACATGAAAGTATCGGAGACGGTCCAGGAAGCTCTTGGAACGGCCTATTTAACAGCGCGAGAGTATCAGCATGAGTACATTACCCCTGAGCACCTTCTTTATGCGCTGCTCTACTATGAAGAATCAGTCTTTATCCTTGAAGCCTCACAAGTTGATATTGAGGAGCTGAAACATAAGCTGGATACCTTCTTCACAGAAAAATTATCGCCTGTGGGAAATGCAGGCGAACCTTCTCAGTCGGTTGGGTTCCAGGATGTGATCGAACGAGCCGTAATGCATACAGAGTCAGCTCGGAAAGAATTTCTTGAGCTGCCGGATCTTCTGGCATCAATCTTTGATGAACCTGAATCCTATGCCTCCTACTTTCTTATTCAGGGAGGCTTAACAAAATACACGCTGCTTGAAACTATAAGTCATAAACTTCCCGTGTTCCGTGAGGCAAATTCCGGATATGGAAACGGCTCTGAAGTACCGGGTTCAGGAAAGTCGGGGAGCGGAGTGACGAAAAGTGAGTCCGAAACGGGCAAAAACTTTAAACAGGATCAATCCACCGGGCAGAATCAGGGTGAAGAGAATCCCGATGATCAGGTTAAGCAGGGATCCGGACGTCAAACGTCAAAAAAGAAGAGTGCGCTTGAATCCTATACCCGGAATCTTACCCGGGAAGATCGTGAAGGTAATCTGGATCCGCTGATAGGCCGGGCAGATATTCTCGACAGAACCCTGCAGGTCCTCTGTCGGAGGATAAAGAATAATCCCATCCTGGTGGGGGAACCCGGAGTTGGCAAAACAGCCCTGGCTTCAGGAATTGCTCAGCGGATTAATGAAGGAGACATCCCCAGACGACTGGCCGAAGCGGAAGTATATGAACTTGATATGGGAGCTTTGCTGGCCGGCACAAAGTACCGTGGAGATTTTGAGGAACGGCTCAAGGCGGTTCTTCAGGAACTTGAGAAGCGGGAAGCCATACTCTTTATAGATGAGATTCACACAATAATCGGGGCGGGGTCGGTATCCGGCGGTTCGGTTGACGGAGCAAATCTTCTCAAACCCTCTCTGGCCTCAGGTAAAATCAGGTGCATCGGGTCCACCACCCAGGATGAGTATAAGAAAATTTTCAGCAGGGACGGGGCTCTTTCTCGACGTTTCCAGAAGGTTGAGGTCCCGGAAACCACAAAAGATGAGACAATCAGTATTCTCAAAGGGCTTAAAGAACGGTATGAGCAGTATCATCAGGTAAAGTATACCGACACAGCCATCAAGGCTGCTGTAGAACTCTCCTCAAAATATATTCAGGAACGGTGCCTCCCCGATAAGGCTATTGATGTCATCGATGAAGCGGGAGCCCTGATGCAGCTTCAGCATGCCGCAGGGGGAGGGTATGAAGAACCTGGAGAGAAAACGAAAAGGGTAGATGTGCGATTTATTGAAAAAATAGTGGCCGGAATTGCCCGGGTTCCTGTAACCAATGTGAACAAAACCGAAGTGGAAAGACTTAAGGAACTTGGTTCCGAGCTGGCACAGAGGATTTTTGGTCAAAATGAGGCTGTAGCGTCAGTTGCCAGTGCCATAAAGCGCAGCAGGGCCGGCTTCGGCAATGAACGGAAGCCAGTTGCTTCCTTCCTTTTTGTCGGTCCGACAGGGGTGGGGAAGACAGAACTCTGTCTCCAACTCTCGGATATTCTTGACTTGCCCATGATACGCTTTGATATGAGTGAATACCAGGAAAAGCATACCGTCAGCAGGCTGGTCGGATCCCCTCCCGGATATGTAGGGTACGATGAGGGCGGATTGCTTACCGATGCTGTACGAAGACAGCCGCATGCAGTGCTGCTGCTGGATGAGATCGAAAAAGCCCATCAGGATATTTACAATATTCTTCTGCAGATTCTTGACTATGCTACCCTTACCGACAATATGGGGCGTAAAGCGGATTTCCGGAATGTCATAATTATTATGACCAGCAATGCCGGGGCGAGGGAAATGGGAAAGCGGATGATCGGCTTTGTGGGAAGCCCGTCAGGCGAAGTATCTCTGGATAATGCACTGGAAAAAATATTCTCACCGGAATTCAGGAACAGACTTGATAAGATAG
>JAIPFR010000010.1 GCA_021736525.1 Spirochaetia bacterium | reverse complement strand
TCCCCCCTGGAGTTCGTGAATTTCACAAGACCCGAACCCGGTTGGTTTGAGCCGCTTTATTTCTTCTGGAATAGCCATCGCATCACCTATTATATAACCGTAATCTTACGGTTATATAATAGTACTTCTAGAGATGAAAAGCAACGCTAAAAAATGGAAAACGATACGGTTTTCCTACTATTTTTGAAGAGATTAGCGACTTTGTCAGAGATAAGAATGAATTGTATGTCTCAAACAGGACCTAAGCGGCGATTAGCGGCATATTGTATAACCGTAAATATGCAGGTTTGTGTGTGAAAACAGAAAGATTACAAGAAAATATATTCGAATCAGATAGATAGAACCCACATTCCTCACATAAAATTGCCAAAAATCTAGTATTTATTTTGGGGTAGGCAGCAGAACATTTTACTAACCAGAATGGTCTAAAATGAAGAGAATAGTCTCGTAAGCCTCCTGGGAGAGCTTCTTCATTTCATCGAGCGTGTGCTCAAGCTCACGCCGGTTCTCAATCCACTGCTTAAGAATCTCAGCCTGCTGTTCGGAAAGAGATCGGGAAACTGTTTTCCCAGCCTTCTTTGTCGTCCAGTAATAATACGGTCCATGTTTTGCCTCAGGATCAGTATGGCAATGGCACGATGGAGTTCCGCAGGTGAGGAACCGTTTACCAACCGACCCATTCCAAATGAATTCAGTGGCGCTGAGCTGTGAGGCTAGCTCCTTCTGCTTGAGACGGAGGGTATCGAGTTTCTTCTGTGCCGACTGAATGTTCATTTCTTGACTCATGAGCTTACCTACGGTATAATACCGTAGGTACAAAAATCTGTCAAGAACTGTTCATTCAGGAGGATTCTCATGGATACAGCCTCCCTTGCTCAAGCATTGCGGAAAGTGAGCATGCATACTCATTCATACCTGCCGATTGCAGCCGCATACTGCCGTATGCTCAACCTGCGGGAAGTTGTTGATGGTATGGTGGATACCCGTATGGAGCTTTCTCCCGGTATTGTCGTACAGGCCATGGTGCTTGATGTACTGAACGGACGATCTCCGTTGTATCGGATAGAACAGTTTGTCGAGCAGCAGCATCGGGAACTGCTGCTGGGCGAAGAGATTGATCCGCACCTGTTCAACGATACCAATATTGCGAGATCCCTGGATGCACTGTTTGCAGCAGGTCCCTCGAAGATCATAACAGAACTGGGGATTCGTGCAGCGCAGGTCTTTGAACTTGACATGCATGCGCTCAGTTACGATACCACGAGTACTTCTGTCTGGGGAGAGTACCGGGGAAGTGATGAGGAAGGAACTCCGGGTCCTGCAATTACCTTTGGCCATTCAAAAGACCAACGGCCTGATCTTAAGCAGTTCATGACCGAACTGCTGTGTGTGGATCGGGGAGTTCCTATTGCCGGCAGTTCTCTTGACGGGAATTCATCCGACAAGAAGTCGAACAATGCGATGCTCACCCGGATCAGCAGTCTGCTTGCTCGGCACGGGTTGGGAGCTGGTGCCTGCATCTATGTCGCAGATTCTGCAATGGTCACCGAAGAGAACCTGAGAGCTCTTGGAGAGCTGCAGTTCATTAGTCGTCTTCCTGCAACCTACAGCGCCTGTTCTGTGGCGATCGATGAAGCGGTAGCGACAGATAACTGGATTCCTTTCGGCACGATGGCAGAAACGGTTACGGGAAAAAATCGGCCACCTGCTGAATACAAAGGGTATGAAACAACGGTTTCATTATATGAGAAACCCTATCGTGGAGTAGTGGTCCATTCGAGTGCCCACGATAAACGGCGACAGAAGAAGATCAAGAATGCGATTAAGCAGTCTCTGGAAGCGCTGAAAGGCAAACTGAAGAAAGTTCAGGTACGGTATTTCTGCAGGGAAGATGCGAAGGTGGCAGCTGCTAACCTGAGAGAGCTCTCATCCCCGCTGCATGCATTGAACGTTACGGTAAATGAAGTTGCAGTACGTCGTCGGGGACGTCCGCCGAAGGATGGAACAGTTCCCATGGACCTTCGGTATGAACTTAGCTGGGAGATTACGGCAAAAGAGGAGAAACTGCAGGTGCTGCAGGAGCAGGCCGGGTGTTTCGTCATGCTTACCAATGTACCCCTTGATTCGCTTGATGCGGCATCAGTATTGCGGACTTATCGAGGACAATATGGAATTGAGAGTGATTTCTCTTTTCTCAAAGACCCGCTGGTAGTCAATGATCTGTTCTTGAAAACACCGTCTAGAATAGATGCATTGGGGATGATTCTCATCATTGCTTTGATGATTTGGCGATTGATGGAACGGCAGATGCGTCTGTACCTAGCCGAACAGGGAACGACGGTTCCCGGATGGGACAACAAGCCGACGGCAAGACCGACATCATTCATGATGAGCACGGTATTTGCCGGCATTATGGCTGCAGAACTTGCGGGAGTGTGTACACTGGTGCATGAGCTGACACCGAGACAGACTGCATTTCTGTCGGCTCTGGGTTTAGATGAACGAGTATTTTATGATAAGCAGGTGATCTGTGTCCTGACAAGGAGAACTGTTTGATTCATAGGGAACTTCTGCACTTTTTGACGATTTTCTGAGGCAGGAGAAGGAAAAATCGGTCCACAGTTGCCTTCAGTGGGATGAAAGCGTCATAAAATGGCCTGGTTGCGAAAATGTTATGCGGAAAGCGGATGATGAAATCTCAAAAACTTACCCTTTTAGAAATTCCCGGACTTTTGATTCAAAAAATGTGAGGAATGTGGGATAGAATTAGAGTTTAACCTATGACTTTGATGCCCCGCTGCTTGTGCCGTGGATGATTAATTATGAGGTGTTTATGACAAAGCTAGAGAAAGCGAATGCTGCAATGAGAGAAAAAAAGTATGACGAAGCTTTAGAACTATATAAAGAAATAATTAGAGAATATCCAAAAATTGGAATGTACATTACTACAAATATTATAATCTCAGAAAAAAGACTTAATGTAATTAACAAGTCATTTAAATATGGGAATATAGTATCCAAAGCAGATAATAACCCAATAGAATCAAAACAAATTATTATTTGTTTTGGTTCATTCAATAAATATAAACTTAAATTTGTAGAAATACTCGACAGGAGTTCCCAAAAGTATAATTCACAGTTTTTATGGATTCAGGATACTGAAAATACTACTTATGATAAACAAAAAATAAAGTTTTCTCCACTTTTCATAAAAGATATTTCCTTTGATAAACTTGATGATAGATTTGAAAGTGAGAATCTATTAGATGAGTTGGAAAAATATAATTTTTTGGCAGTATTGCATGGAAATACAAAAGATGAAATATTAACAATTAAAAAATTTAACGAAGAAGCATTTAAACTTAACTATTTTTTATGTACAAACAATATTAAACTTGTTTTGATATGGCATCAATTTCGTCCTCTTGGTCACATTATGCAATATCTTTGCATGAAATATGATATACCATATTTCTTTATAGAATGGGGAGTGCTTCCTGGTACATTGTCAGTAGATAAATTGGGGCAAATGGCCTTAAGCCATGTTACAAAACTTGATATCGAAGAACAAAGGGAAAAAACAAATCCAATTTCTTACAAAAGGGCAGCTTGTTATTTGGCTTTTGCGAATTTGAACAATTTCCGAAGAAGAGTGAATAAAAATGAAATAGTAGATTTAGATGAAATAACCAATTTTCAAAAATTAAACGGAAAAAAGATTATTTTTTTTGCAGGTGCAAATGACCCTTATGCCGGAATTGGAAGTGATAAAGATCCATATTTTAAGAAACATAGTCCCTTAGGATTGAATACATTTGAATCAGTAGTTGAATTACTCAAATTTGCGGAAGAAATCGGTTTTTTTATTATCTTCAAGCCGCACCCTCATAGTCCTGAAGAAACGGAAAAACAAAAAGATATTTTAAGAAAGTACAATGCCTTTATAACCGTTGGAAGAGAGTTCTCTTTCAATAGTTGTATTGAAAATGCAGACTTAATTGTTACAACAGTTTCTCAAACTGCATATGCAGCACTAATTAAATCAAAACCAGTTCTTCTTCTAGGAAAAATGCAATTATCAAACAAGGGGTGTTGCTGGGAACTTCACAAACTGAGGGATTTAAAAGTTAAACTACTTTCATCCTTAAAGTATGGGTTACTTGAAGAACAACGTCGCAATTTTATACTTCATGTATCTTACTTAATTGAACACGAACTTTTTTCTTATGATGGTGGAGTTCTTGATAGTGAAAATGGAGTTGGTGATGAAGAAATTGTTAAGAGATTACTAGGAAGAAAAAGAGACGCTGTCGTTTTACTCGACAAACTTTTTTTAAATGATAATATCAATTCTCATAAAACCAATGATCAAGAATTATATTTAAAATCTGAAATTGATGATCTGCAGTGGTTACACTCTGTACGAGTAGTGTTTTATTGCATGAGTCCACCAAGCGGTTTATCAGGAGGCCGCTTACATGCTTGGTTGATGGCAGCGTCACTTGCAGACTTTGGTTTTTCTGTAACATTCGTGACTAATTGTGAACCCATATATATTCAGGATGATTACAAAAATGATTACCCCATTGGTAAGAGCATTAAATATCAGTTTTTTGATATAGAGAACAAAAAAATTAATTTTGACTCACTGTCAAGTGATATCTTCATATATGTTCCACATGCTTCTTGTCATGGAGTATACACGAGTAATGCGCTTGACTATATTCAAAAAGCTTCCCCAAAAGTTGTTTTGTTGAATTTTGAAAGTGAAAACTTCTTTAATAAGTACTCTCCCAAGAAAAAACCTAGCATTCATTGGCAAGGATGGTATGAAATTGCAACAAACGCTGATCTAATATTATCTTCAACTAAGATTAGTAATAAGTATGCTGTTGATGATTATCATCAAGTTAAATCAAGTACAATCTTTGATTATTGCTATCCACCATTAAATTTCACTTCTATAAGAGGAGTTAAAAGTACAAAAAAAACGAAAAGTATTGTTTCTTTTGTTAGAACCTCAGCAGCACATAAAGGTTCAAGCTTGCTTATTGATGTACTATCTGAGGATTTGCGTGGGTACACTTATCATATTATTTCTGGTAGAGAGTTATCACTAGATTTTAAAAAAGAGTTTCTTGAAAAGGCAAAAAGCATAGGTGTTCAAGTAGAAATACACATTGCCATTGACGAAAAAACAAAATTTGAGATATTAAGTCAGGCACATTTGCATTTATTCCCTTCATTTTTTGAGGGATTTGGTTTACCCCCTATTGAAGCCGCATCAGTAGGAACAATAACTTTAGCTTTTGATATTCCTGTTTTAAGAGAAGTTAACCACAATCGGGCTGTTTTCTTTGCGCAATATGGAAATGCTGCCGATTTGAAAAAAAAACTAAAAGAGTTATTGAATTATGAGTATGATCCTGTTGATGTTATTAATCATTCTTATCCAAATTCATCTCCCCAATTATATCAATCAAGGATAGCTACAACTATGCTGGCTTTGATTGATAATAAAAGATTGAATAAGCTTTTTAAGTCGAAAGAAGTTGAGAAAGAGACCAGCGATAAAAAAAAAGAAACTTTTATCAATAAGAAAAATCTTGATTTTAAATGGGGTATTAGCAATTCAAAATTTGAACCTAATGGGGAAATAAGTATAAGAGGATGGTCTTTAAGCAAAAAAAGGATAGAGAAAATTGAAATCTGGATAAAAGGAAAATATATTGGAAATGCATTAATTGGATTGCTTAGAAATGATGTATATAATAAATTTCAAGATTTTAATAATAGAAATTCTGGGTTTTATTATCGTGCCATAGTAAAGAATATAAAACTTAATGAAGCAACAACCTTTGAACTGCATTTTTATGATGAAACAGGTTTTGTAAAAAAAGTAAAAGATCAATTTCATACGGTTTCTACATTGATTCCTGACTTAAATAGTCCCAACTTAAATTTAATAACTATCGATAAATTAAACAAAATAGAATTAGGAATGTATACATGCAGACATAAAAAATTCAATGTTGGAAATGAAAATTATGAACAGAAGGTTGTTATTATTTGTGCCCATTTTCAGCCAGTGCCTGTGACGCAGGGTAATAGAGTTGTTTTTGAGCAAGGAGTTCGTGTTCTTCGTGACGAAGGTTTTCGAGTAGTTTTGCTTCTTCAGTTTCCTTTTGACAATGTCGATACATTTATTAATGAATTAAGCCAACTTGTAGATGAGGTCTTTCTAGTTGAACCACTAAGGGGTTTAGGTGGATATAAAAAAAACCGTTCAAATATTGATCTATATAATCCATCAACAGTTGCTTGTGTTGATTACATTATTAATAAATATTTGGTTGAAGTTGTATTTGCTCACTATGTTCATATGGCATTTGTTTTTGAAAAATTGCCGGATACTATAAAAAAAGTATTAATAACCCATGATGTGTTGAGTCGTCTTCCCCATCTGGGTATTCCTTTAAAAAAGCACAGAATATGCAATCAAGAAGAGGAGGCCGAACGATTGAGTCTTGCTGATATTGTTGTAGCAATAAATCCTGTAGAGCAGCGAATGCTTAAGACAATAGTTCCTGATTGTGAAGTTATATCTGTTGGTTTAGCTAATCGCAATTGGCCAGTTGCAAAACTTATGAATGATAATACCTATATTTCTCTATTCACAGCTTCAGGCAATGTTTTGAATGTTGAGGGTTTGAAATGGTTCTTAGGTGATGTGTGGCCGAAGGTTCGAGAGAGATTGCCTCTTGCAGTCCTTCGAGTAACAGGAAATATAAGAAGTGAAATACCAGAAAGCTTGAAGAGTATTGATGGGGTAGCTTTTTTGGGGGTTGTGGATAATCTTGATGAAGAGTTTAATCTTGCTAAAGTAATTATAAATTGTACTAGGAAAGGGACTGGCCTTAAGATAAAGAGTATTGAGGCAATTTCTCGAGGCAAAGCATTAATTTCTACTTCAAATGGTGTTGAAGGGATTCATTTCACTGGTAATGCCCCTTTCAAAATTGCTGATGAACCCAATGATTTTGCCAATGGGCTTATAAAACTACTCTCTTCAAATAAAGAGAGACTTGATTTTGAACAACGTGCAAAGAAATACACAAAAGATAAACTAAATATTAAATATGTCTATGCCCCTCTATTAAATGTTATAGGGAAAAAAGCTCGGATTAACTACTCATTAATTAATGATGATTCTAATTTGATTAATAGTGGTAGAATTAAGCAGCTTAAAAGCAATAATATAAATGAATTTGTCTTATTAGATAAAAAACATTGTTATGATCAAGAAGATTTCATTTTTAAAATTGAAAAGTTAAAAGCTGAAATTAATACACACACTAAGTACTTTCGTGGGGAAATTGTTGTTTTTACAAAAACTGATTTAGAAAACATTAATTATTATTTTGGTAGTGAAGATGGAAAAAAAATTCAAAACTTATCCTTTACTGTATTAAAAATGGAAAGAGGTAGGCAAAGGTTGGTATTTGACTTAATGCTACCCCATAATTGGTCAGTAGATAGGGATAATTTATTTATACTTTTTCATTTTGAAAATTATGAAATACCATTTCTCATAAAAGCAAAACATGTTATTCATAATAATGCGGGGCTGATAGGTATTGAATTGTTATCAAAAGAGACGGCAAATGTTCATTACTGGGTAGGGGTAAATAAATATGAAGTTAAGGTTGGCTCTAGTAATTTAAAGCTGACTAACGATACCAGTAATAATGAAAACCATATTACAACTAGAACCCTATATACATCTTGGCCTTTTGACGAACCAATTCTAGCTATATCTCCTTGTAAAGGGATGGGTCAGGAAATATCACATTTACATTCTATAACAAATCTTGAACCCACAGATCAGCGTATTTCTCAATATAAAAATTGTCATGCAGGGCAAGTAGGCTGGTTGATTGGTAATGGTCCAAGTGTAAGAACAGAGGATTTGAATTTGCTTAAGAACGAAATAACATTTTCTTTCAACAGGTTTTACTTGGCTCATAGAAAAACCGTTTTACGTCCAACTTATACCGTAAGTGGTGATAAACAAATGATAGAAGACTTTGGACAAGAAATAATTGATGAATCAGGTGGGACTGTTTTTATATCTTCAATGAATAAACCCAATTTGAAAGGTGATTTTTTTTGGTTGAAAGAAATTAAGGGTTTCCCATCTCTATTTTCTTTTAATCCATCTTATTATGTTACTCCTGGCGGTTCATCAATGTATGTTGCGATGCAGTTAGCCCACTATATGGGTATTAAGCAACTGTTTGTTTATGGTGCTGACTTTAGTTTTACTTATAACACGGTAAAAGATAATTCAGATGTTTTTAGGTCAGCTTCTGGAGATGGAAATCATTTTATTGAGGGTTATCGCTCTGGAAAGTTGTGGTGTCCTCCAAGTTTTAGAAATATATCCTCATCTTTTTTGTCTGCTCGTCTGCTAATGGAAGTTGAAGGAGGGAATGTTTTTAATGCAACCCACGGTGGTTTTCTTGAGATATTTAAAAGAGTAAATTTCTATGATGTAATTAAAGAATTATCTAAAAACAGGATGGATTAGGGTTTTTTATCGAAAACAGACAATCCAGACAATATCTCATTTCACCAAAGATCCCAACTATTTCAATCGTTTGACCATGCATAATTCCTAAGGTGAAATCAAATTAATTGACTTAAGCCTTTAAACTAAAAACAATGTCCATTCTAGTAGTATATTACCCCCAATTTAAAACTCAAGATGAATTCAGTAACCACTATCACCGCGCCGCATGGTACCTCCCAAAGGTCTCTGGTGGTATAGAAGAGGTGGTACTGGGTGTTAAAAATGATTTCTCCCTAGACAATCGTCCACCGTATATGTGTAAACCTCGGCAGGTCCCAAACCATATTAAAATTGAGGATAACTATTCCAGATATGTGCAATGTGTTCGCAACGCAGATCTTGTTCTGTTATGGAAAAATGTTACCGATGATGCCCAGGCTGGTCGCCTTTTGCAGGGTAAAAAACGACGGGTCGTTACAACCGACGATCCCCAGGCAATTGAGTGGGGAACCTACTGCAGCATCTCCTGGCAATTGATGGAAGAATGGCAACGTCAAGAATTATTGCAGGAATCGCATGAACGGTTTAAATCCGTGGTAAATACTGGCAAAATCAGAGCCAGAAAGACTTCCTTGATTTTAGGGAATGGCCCTTCTATTGAAAAAGTCTTTGATTATGATTTATCAGCCTATAATACAATCGTGTGCAATTCAGCAATTAAGGACAAAAAGCTGCTTTCACATGCAAAACCACGTTTTGTCACTGCTGGGGACGCAGTAAGTCATTTTGGTATATCTCTTTATGCTGAAAAATTTCGAGAGCATCTTTCGATTGTTCTCGAATATTTCGATATGTATATTCTTGCAACAGCAAAATACGGCAACTTATTACGGTTACAATACCCCGAACTAGGGTCCCGGGTATTGCTATGTGAACAAACAACATCAAAACCTGTCTATAACTTATTCAACTATTGGGGCCTGCCCAGGTTGGACAGCACGCTTAATGTCCATATGCTTCCTCTTGCTGCTACACTAGGCGATAGCATCTTAATGCTGGGTTTTGATGGTAAGCGCCCGGATGGTAAAAGCAATGAAGATTTTTGGGCACACTCGCCACGAACCCATTTCCACGATTTAGTTGAAACAGGGCACTTAGCCCACCCAATGTTTAATAAAAGACGTCAAGAAATAACTGATCGTTTTTTCCGAGAATCTACTATGTACAGTTTGGCATTTGGAGAAAAGCATTTTAATAAAAAATACTACTCTCTATCTCCATCTTTTACCCCTGCAATAGATAGACGAAGAATACCAGATCATATGGTAAATTTAGATAATAATAATGGGTTGAAAACATTATGCTTTTTCGATAAAAAATGATTCATACTATGGAAGATGTAAAGACTGCAATATCTGAGGCTTTTAAAGCACGTGTAAGTGGTTTTCAAAAGCGTGAAATTACCCTTCTAAGGCACGCATATGAATTAGATAAAACCAAATTTTGGAGTATAGTTCAGGAAATATATAAATTTAAAATTTCAATTGGAGAGATTGCTGCAATAGTCGATTCAGTAAAGCCTTCAGTAAGGTCTAATAAAGAATCATTATCACAATATAATATTATCTGCTTTCCAGATTACTCACTATCAAATAATTATCAAATCGATCTGTATAGTACTGTAATTGAATCAGGTGGCCGTGTAGTAATGATTAATGATCTTAAAGATTTACTATCAATTCAACCGGTATTATCTTACAAAAATATATTACATATACACTGGATAAACGCTTTCTTTCGTAATACAGATGCTAATATTTTTTTCTATCGTGCTTCTTATGTAATGAGTCTATTAAAGAGACTAAAGAGTAGAGGCTTTGAAATATTCTGGACCATCCATAATTATCTTTCCCATGAGATTATTGATAGGCAAAATGAGATCAAGTTTCGTCGTGCTCTCTATAATCTCGCCGATCGGGTATATATACATCACCCAATGATAGCCGATCTTTTAGATTGGTTGCCTGATCAAAATAAACTGTATCTTATGGAACATGGACCATACCCGGTTCGATTGAATCCTGCAAGTAAGTTGAAAAGATTACGCAAATCATTAGGGCTGAAACGAAACGATTTAGTCTTTATCCATATAGGTCAGGTGAGGGAATATAGTGGACTTGATCGATATGTGCCAATAATTGAAAAATTGCTCAATAAAAACTCAAATATGATTTTTGTTATTGCGGGTCGTATTCGTTCAACAACAGTTAAAGCATTATTGAATAAAGTAGTAAGTGATCGCTTTATTGTAAAAGATAACTTTTTGTCGAAAGATGAACTTGAACGATGGATGTTTGCGTCAGACTTTGGTTTCTTATCTTATAGTTCTATTCTTACATCAGGGGCTCTATTTCATTGGTTATCCTGTGGAATACCAGTCATTGCACCAGATATAGGCACATTGCCAGCTTATGTTGTAAACGAATGGAACGGCTTTTTATATCGAGATGAATCTGAACTTTATGAGATAATCGATAATTCCTTTAAAATGAATAGTATTGAAAGAAAAAAAATGGCATATAACGCAAAATCCACAGCTGAATCATTGTCATGGAATTTTCCATGATAGTTTTTAGAGTAAGTTTGATACCATCCCCTCCTGGCGGTAACGACAAAGCCATGGTTTAATCTAATGAAACTACTATTTCACATAGGGCAGCAGAAAGCTGGTTCAACAGCACTGCAGAATGCTCTTAAAACAAATAAAGCGCTTCTTGAGGAAAAAGGCTTCACATACCCTCTTCCTCAGAGAAAATGTGCCAATCAAGGAGCACTTTCCAGCCTTATTTTTGAAAAAGAACGATGGCCGAGACAGATAGTCTATAAAGATAAAAGAAAACCTGATGAAAACGAAAAGAGAGTTAGTAAAATACTCAGCAACATACAAAAAGCAAGTTTGTCAAAAAAGTATCATACTGTAATACTCTCTTCAGAATATTTTTTTCGAAAGCTGAATGATTACAATAGTGAGCAACTGGAAAAATATCTTTTTCCATACTTTTCAGAAATACAATTCGTCTGTTATATTCGACATCCCGCAGCCCGTTATCTATCAGGCTGCCTGCAGAAACTACATCATTCAGGAAGAATACCGCAACCATCAAAAGAAACTTTTCGCTCGGTGATCGCTTCGTACAGTTCCTTTGCTGACATCACTGTTCGCCCCTATATCGAGGAAAGCGGCAGAAGTTTCGATATTATACGTGATTTTTTTCAGACGTTTATTCCTGAAATAAGCGTTACAGATATTATGTATGGGGAAAAAAGCAATGAAGCAGTACCTGCTGAAGTTGCATCGATCCTCCAAAAATTCAGAAAAAGCATTCACCCCTTTGAAGATGACATCATTTTTCCAGAAGATTATTACCTTCTCAAGAAATTGACAGAAATAGCGAAAGAAAAGGGGCTTCTGTCTAAAGCAAAACTGAATCAGGAAGTTGAAGAGTATATTTACAAAAAGAATGTGAAAGAGCTTGAGTGGCTTCAAGCTACCTGCAACATAACTTTTCAACAACCTTATCCGGATTCCATACAAGAACCTGATGCCATGCAAGAATTTGAGGAATTACCTCAAATTGAATGGCTTCGGGAAATATGCAATGTTGACGAGGAGGTGGAAAATACCCTGTTAATGCAATTAGTGCAGGATAATGCTTCGTACTTTTTAAAAAATGACGTTTTGCAGAAAAATGAACCCAGTACTTTCAGGAATACCCTGTTCTCGCAAGCAAAGAGAATAATGAAGAAGCTTTTCAGTGTGTATTATCAAAATGACAGGATGAAAATCTATCTTCACGCAGGTACCCATAAGACCGGAACCACAGCCATACAATTTTTTGCTGCCAAACATAGAAAAGCTTTGCTAAAAAAGGGGCTGGTATATCCAAAGGCTGCCCCGATTTTGTATCGGATGAAACAGATTCACGCCCATCACTGGTTTGCTCACGCTATTGCAGAGAAAAACCGATTACAAATTTCTGAGAAAAAGCTTAAAAGTTTTGCGAAAAAGTGGATAAAAACTGCAATACAACACGATGCAAATCTTTTTATCAGTATTGAAGCACTGTATCGACATAAACTTGGTACTGGCTCCTATCAAGAAAAGAGAAAAAGATACCTTGAACGAGTTTCCAGTTTGTTTGGAAATGCAAAAGTAATTGCTGTTCTTGCCTTTAGAAGACCTGACGACTATCTTTCTTCATATTATCAAAATAGTGTCATTTACTCCTATAAATGTCTGCCGGATTTTATGCATTTTTACGATGAAAAAATTCCAAAAGGACTTGAATATTATGATAATGCTTCACTGTTTCAAGAAGTCTTTGATAGTATAACCTGTTTGGTTTACGAAGATCTTGCTTCATCAAACAAATTCTTTACCCATTTTTTTGCGGCAATGGATATAGATGTTTCCAGCCTGAAAGACGTAGGTATCTGGAAAAAGGGTTACAACGTTCCAGAAATACAGGTGAAAAACTTTGCAAACAACTATATTTCCAGCAAAAAAGAGAATCGTAGATTTCTTTCTTGGATGAGAAAGCCGCAAATCACAAAAACAATTTCCGAATCGTATCAAAACAGTGCCTATTCCCTCTGGCCAAGTCACGAAGTTCGCAGGCAGTTTCTGGAAAGTCGGGAAAATGATTTGAAGAATTTACAGGAAACCTTTTTCCCCGGCCGAAGTGCGCTTTTTCCTGCTTTGAGAGAATCTGATACCCTTCCTCCTGTCCCCCCCCTCCCTGATAATCTTAAAAAAATGATTTTTGACTATTTCGGAAGAACATCTTAATGCGAGCAGTTCTGATCCAGCTGGCAAGACGGGTACGTGATACGAAGTTTGGATGGTATCTGAGAAAACTCTATCACGCACCGGCTGTATATGGTATCTTCAGCCGCTTTTTCAAGCTGCACTTCAGCTTCACTGCGATTGTCGGTATGCAGCCGACCCGCGCCAAAGATCGGGGGCCGGTACCAGTTTTCTCAGAAGAAGAGCTTGAGGCTGCCTATCTGGATTCACCGGCAGCCCGAGAAGCTGAGACCTTCGTACTCTACCGCATAATCGGTAACGATCTCGTTCCGCGCCACAAAAAAGGACAGAGCCGGGAGAACCTGCAGTACCTGCTCGATCACGAACCGGATCTGCCAGACTGTGAAAAACGGTGGGTGGTAAACCGGATAGTGGACCCTGAGGAAGAACAAGCCGTTATTGCCCTGCTGGAAGCAAGAAACCAGCCGTATCTGCATATCCCCTATCGGGAAGAAGCCTACGCCAGCAGCCCTTGGGATCTGGAAGGACTGCCGTACCCGGGATATACCCTGACAAAACAGTTTCATCAGCTTCCCGGAGATTTCCGCCAACGCCTCTTCAAGCGCCTCTATCGGCATAAGAACAACTACGTCATCAATAACAACGGTGCCCGGAATGCTGCCTTGGCCGATGGAAAAACACGGGCAAAATGGGTGCTTCCTTGGGACGGCAACTGCTTCCTGACCCCATCAGCCTGGACCGAAATTGTCTCTTCTGTTACCGCCAAGCCCTGGTATCCCTACATCATCGTTCCCATGGCGCGCATAACCAGCTATGAATTGCTTTCTCAAACAGAATTTCGCCCCCGAGCCGATCAGGAACCCCAGATAATCTTTCGCAGCGATACGCGTGAAACCTTCAATGAAGAGTACTATTACAGCCGGCGCCCAAAAGTCGAGCTGCTGTGGCGTCTGGGAGTGCCCGGACCTTGGAATGATTGGGCCATAGAACCGTGGGACCTGCCCTATACCCCCTATTGCCCGGATGCCGGCAAATGGCTGCCTGCCGGATGGGTAGCAAGACTGCCCTCCGGACAATCTCACCTTGAAGTGGGAAAACAAAGTGAAACCCTCCGCCTCACTATCCGTGCCGAAGCCGTTACCCGGTTTCTTCTTAAGCTGGATGGCAAAATACTTGCCGAACGCCGCGCTTCCAGCCGAAATTCTGAAGTTGGTTCAACAGATCCTCTTCTCTGGATGGGGTGGGATGTCGATCATCTCCTTCAGGCCCTCAGAAAAAAGCAGAAAACCGAAAATCTCAGAAAGCTCCTGAAAGCTTACCGCCATATACCGCTGAACCTTGCCAACTACCCCCGCAGCGACCTCAATCCACCCCTTAGGGAAATTCTGACTATCCTCCAGACCCGTGCAGCAATACAGCAGTTCCGCCGTGATCCAGCAGACGGTATCCTGATCGATCTCTATACCATCGCGATTGCCGAGCAGCTAGCCGACTACGAAGAGCTCTCCCATGCATTTCTCTATCTGCTCGATCGCTCAGCTGCTGCATTTTACACCATTCAGGCCGCAATCCCGCAAAATTTGCACAAAGAACCGGCTCAGCAGCCGATGGAGAGCGACCATGCGGTAATCTGGCAGACGCTTGCCTGGTACGCCGAACGGTGCAGCTGCAGCGAGTGGAATCCGGCTATGCTCCCGGTAGAGCTGACCGAACACCCTGACCGAACACCGGAAACGGAGGCTGCCTCACTCTTTCCGCCTGCCTCTCTCTTTCCGGATGCCTCTACCCTGTCATCTGCCGCACTCTCGTCACCAGCCGTCACATCGCCGCATTCCCGGACAAAGCCCCGGGTGGTGCACATTTCAACCGTACATCGTGCCCTCGATCCCCGTATCCGCCTGAAGCAGCTCAGCACCATCCATCAGCACGGCTTTGAAGCCCATCTGGTTACCGCCGACCCGCAAAACTACCCCGAAAGCGACGGCGTAATTATCCATCAGATAGCCCGAAAAGAGCCGGGCCGCTGGCGGCGGATGTTTATTCTCGGCCCACGGGCAATCCGGCAGGCACTTAGAATACCCGCCGCTATCTATCATATTCACGATCCGGAACTTCTCCCCTGGGCCTGGTTTCTGCTGGCACGCCGAGTTCCCGTTGTATACGACGTACATGAGGACTATTCGCTGGCTCTGCACCAGAAAGCGGATCTGCCCCCATGGATGCGAAAAAGCGGAAGAAATCTTATCGGGAGGATAGAACAGCTGCTGTCTGCTCCATTTCAGGTTGTTATTGCAGAGCACTGCTACAACAAGCGCTTTCCGCAGGCGAAAACAATCCTCAACTATCCGCAGCTTGAGCTGCTGCAGAGGGGGGACGGCTTCAACCCGCAAAGCCGCCGGCTTCTCTACACCGGGAATATAACCATTGAACGGGGAGCCCTTAATCTGGCGCGCCTTGTCCGGGAAGTCCCCGACCTGGAAATTACCATGGCCGGAGAATGCAAACAGCCGATAGCCAGGAAGCTTCGGGAGGAAGTTGGCGATGCTGCCGACCGGCTCAACCTGATCGGGGAGGGGCGCTACATACCTTTCGCGGAGCTGCAGGCCCTCTACACCGAAAAAACCTGGCTGGCAGGAATCGTGCTCATGTCCGATTCAGAACACTACCGGGAAAAGCAGCTGACAAAATTCTTTGAATATATGGCGGCTGGTCTTCCCATTGTAGCATCAGACTTTCCTGCCTGGAAAAGACTGATCCAGGACCAGGGGCTGGGATTCTGCGTCGATCCGGAAGATTCCCAAAGTGTTGCCGACGTTGTCGCATGGCTGAAAGACAGCCCGGAAGAGGCGCGAGCAATGGGAGAGCGTGGACGGGAGCTGGTAAGGACCAGGTATTCATGGGAAAAAGAGGGTGAACGCTTGATTTCTCACTACAGGGAGTATAGTATCAAGAAATGACACGGATGAAATATCAGTATGTCGCGAGGGATATGAGCAACATTACGCTTAGTGCAGCAGAAACAGCAGCAAAAAAAGTACCGGCAGCAGCAGTAGAAATCGCACCAGATACAGTAGATATTTCATCTCTGTCGCATCTCGTCTCGGTTGTAACTCCTGCGTACAATGAAGCCCCCTGTCTGCGAAGGGTGGTAGAATCTGTTGCAAACCAGACCGTACCGGTATACGAACATATCATAATAAACGACGGCTCCCGTGACAACTCAGAGGAAATTCTGCAGGAACTGGAAGCCGAATATCCGCACCTGATTGTTATCAATAAAAAGCGGGGCGGGGCTGCAGCGGCAAGAAACGTTGGAATAGAGCTGGCTAAAGGGCGCTACATAGCCTTTCTCGATGCCGATGACCTATGGCTCAGCCATAAGGTGGAAAAACAGATCGGCTTCATGGAGAAGCACCACTACCTCTTTTCCTACGGCGACTACGACGAAACGGGAAAGCACTTTAACAAAGTCCGTATTAAGAAATATGTACTTCCCCCCAAAGTTGGACACAAGCAGCTGCTGCACGGCTGCCCCATCGGCTGCCTTACTGTTGCCTACAATCAGGAAAAACTGGGAAAACACTACCTTCCCAACGTTAAATCGGGCCATGACTGGGGCCTCTGGCTCGAAATAACCCGATCCGGGGTCTGTGCCTACAAATACCCCGGCGTTGAGGCCGAATACACCAACGGCCGCTTTTCCCTATCCAGCCGGAAATTCAAAAAAGTGAAGAATATCTATCGCCTCTACCGGACCAGCGAGAAGTTATCAGCCCCGAGAAGCGTATTTGAAACATTTCTCCATGTTGCCATGGCTGTGGCCAAGAAAATACGTCTTATCTACAAATGACATGAACCCGATCCGAATACACTAAAAGAAATAATACTGATGCTGTTTTCCCTGGCCTTCCGCAACGTCTTACGCAATTTCCGCCGTCACGCCCCCTTGATGATCAGCATCGTACTGATCTTCATGGTGCTGATCGTCGGAAATGCTGTCCTCAGCACCACCCGAGCTGCCCTCTACCAGGTCTATGCCCGGAATATTTCCGGTGATATGACCATAGGAGCAGCAGCAGAGAGCAATTTTACCCTGTTCGGCTCCGACCGGCTTCTCGTAGACCAGTATCTTGTCGCCCCGACCCTGACCGACTACCGGCAGCTGCAGGAAACACTGCAGACCTACCCGGAAGTAAGCAGAACAGCCGGCATGGTAACCCTGGCAGGGAGGGTTGAAATCGATAAAAGAAAACAGGACCTCACCCTCTTCGGCGTCGACTTCAGCCGGTATCCCGATCTTGTACCCGGTCTTCAGCTGGAAGCAGGACATTTTCCCGCCCCCGGTGAACCCGGCATCATCGTTCAAAACCAAGGCTGGAAGAAATCAACCACCCTCATAGGAAGCACCGCCCTGCTGGGATCGATCCATGGAACCAGCTTCACCCTGCGTGAAGTACCGGTAACCGGCATCTTCAGCTACCCGGTAAGCGATACCCTGCTGGATACCGTTGCTCTCATCGATATCGAAACCGCCCGCGCCCTCAACGGCTATGTCTACGGGTACGGAGAAGCAGCCCGAATACCGGAAGAAGATCAGGCTGTGCTGGCTTCGGACTTTGATGACCTGTTTGGCGAAATGGAGGAAGACGACCGATTGGCGGCAGAGGATCCCGTTGACCCGGATCTGACCGTAAAACAAAATCTGGCCGAAGAATTCGACCTGACCAACGATTCCGATCTGGCTGACGGTGCTTGGAATTTCCTGCTCATCTCCCTGCACAATCCAAAAGATATCGACAGAGTACTCAGCAGACTTTCAGTCGATGGCCTAGCTCCCGAATCAGGCTACCTTGCCCGCGGCTGGAGCGGAAGCGTTGGCGGGAACGCGCAGCTGACAAACGTCCTGCAGCTCGTCTTTAACGGCGGACTGCTCTTTGTCGCAATTGCAGCGGTAATCATTGCCGCTAATGCGCTTCTGCTCTCCATTCTCGAGCGTACAGGTGAAATTGGAACCTTGCGGGCTATGGGAGCCGGCAAAGCGCGAATAGCCGCCATGATCAGTATCGAAAGCCTCCTGGTAATCTTTCTCAGCGCTGTAGTCGGGATCACGGCAGGATACCTGGCACTGACAGGAATCAATACCGTCGAACTGATAATCGATAATCCCTATATCAACATCCTCTTCGGCGGTAAACCCTTAAACGGACAGCTTACCATTCCGCTGGTATTAGCCCATCTGGCAGCTGCCTTACTCCTTACCATCCTGTCCATGATCTACCCGCTCAAACGAGCCTTGAGCATTCAGCCGGTGGAGGCGATGGCGAGCGTATGAGCATGTCAGGAACAATCAATACCGCCTGGAAAAACTATATACGCGGCCTCAAGCGATACAGTATACTGCTTACAGCCCTTATTCTGGTATCGGCGGTTCTCATCATGGTGCTGGCGGTGGTCCTTGGCATACGCGAGGGAATCTACGAGAAAGCCAGCCGCTATTTTGCCGGGAACATCGTTGTCCTCAGCTACAGCGGCACCGGTGACTCGCTGATCGAAGACCCGGAAACTGTCCTGAAAGCGATCGATACCCTGGAGAGCAGCGGCATAGGAATTCAGACCGTCTCCCGGCGCTCAACCTATTACGAAAAAACCCTGATCGAACTCTTTTTCTCAGGCTACTACATAAAGCAGCGACGACTGGTGGGGGTAGAGTGGGATCTGGAAGAATCGATTTTGAGCAGTTTCGATTTCGCCTCCGGAGCCCTTCCTGACAAGCATGATGAACAGGCTATCCTCATCTCCACAGCAGCAGCAGACGAGCTGCACGTCAAAGTCGGGGACAACCTTCTTGTCTCGATCCAGACCGAGAGCGGACAAGCCAATACCGTCGAGCTTATCGTAGGAGGGATCTTTTCCGAAACCTCATTTTTCGGCTATGCAGCATACCTGCACCGTAAAACCCTCAATCGTTTGCGGCAAGCTCCCGAGGATGAGATCCATGAGATAGGCGTCTATCTCGATCATCCGCTGCGGGATCAGGATCGAGCTGCCGCACTGCTTTCCGAAGAGATGGCCAGGACGCTGCCCAGTTTCGGTATCGTGGAGACCCGGGAAGACTTTGAGGTTGAGGCGCATGCAGAGCGGGAGACGGCCGTCTACGGCGTAGTGACTGCCGGAGCCCAGCTGGAAGAGATCGAAAACCTGCTGGAGGCCTTTACCCTTATATCGATTCTTATTATGGTGATATTCCTGATGATAGTTATGGTGGGAGTTAGCAATACCTTTTCCATGATCGTCTGGGAACGGACCCGGGAAGTGGGGACACTCAGGGCTCTGGGCATGCAGCGGGGCAGGGCGGTGCAGCTGTTTCTCCTGGAAGCTGGATTTCTCGGGATTAGCGGAACAGTTGTCGGTCTTCTGCTGGGAACCCTGATCTTGGAGGGTGTAAAACGGGGAGTGGAACTGCCGTCCAATGCCGTTACCACGCTGTTTTTAACCGGTGGGAGAATCAGTTGGATTCTGCCCTGGTGGGGTGTTGCCGGTACAGCCCTTCTGGTTGTCGGAGCCAGCATTCTCGGCAGTTTTCGGTCCGCCTATCGGGCCGGGAAGCTGCTGCCCATTGAAGCATTGAACCGGCATGAGTAGGACAGAAGAAAACCTGAGGGAGAGATACAACCTGATGCAAAGATACAACCTGATACCAGGATACACCCGGATGCAGCGATACTGTACGATCAAGCTGAGCACGTCAATATGGCCTGCCGTATTACGAACACTTGGTGCCCGGATAGTTCTCGTGTGCATCATCCTGGCCGGAACGGCAGCTGCAAATGCACCCCGGCTAGCTGCTGAAACGATCAGTCTGGAGGAGGGCCGCCGAATTCTCAGCCAGGTGGACAGCCTCGTCAGCTATGAGGATCGTGATTTTTCAGCAGAATATACCATAACCGACGTACGGCCGGGAGAAGGAAGCAGCAGGACAGTCACCACCATATTCCGTCGTGACCAGTTAGATACCTACACTATTATTATCATGGAACCGGAAGCAGATCGTGGGAAAGGATATCTTAAAATCGATGACAAACTGTGGCTCTACGATCCAGTACCGCGAAGATTCACCGTAGTCAGCGCCAAAGATCGGTTTCAGAATACCAACGCCCGCAATTCCGATTTTACCCGATCCACCCTTGCCCGGGACTACCGCATAGTCGGCCGCAGCGTGGAGCAGCTAGGTTCCTACAAGACCGATGTCTACGATCTGGAAGCTGTTACCGATGAGGTAACCTTTCCCATCATGAAAATATGGATAGACCAGGACCATCTCGTGCGGAAGTTCGAGGATTACAGCCTCTCCGGCCAGCACATGCGCACTACCGCCATACCCCGCTATAAAACGATAGAAAACGCCTATGTGCCGATTCAGATAGTAATTCAGGATGAACTGCGCGGACGGGAGATTAACGGCGTATTTCAGTATCAGCGGACCCTGATAACTGCAGCAAAAGCCTCGTTTCAGCCGCTGCCTGATATGGTTTTCACGCGAACCTATATTGAACGGGTAAGTGAGTAAGATATGAAGCAGCTGACAAGCAAAAAAAGCATTCTGCAGATTGCCCGAATCCTAACGCGAATCGTTGTTCTTTTTCTGCTGCTCATAACGGTACACCCGCTGCATGCCCAGGATGAGTTTCAGATTGATATTGACGATCTCTTTTTTCTGGATGACAGCGAGGCTGATGAGCCCGAAGGCGAACCGGCAGTCGAGCCCGAAAGCGAGCCCGCAGGCGAACCGGCAGTCGAGCTGGAAAGCGAGACGGCAGGCGAAGAGGCAGCAGCTGTCGAGACCCCAGCTGCAGAGGAAGAGCCTGCAGAGGCAGAGCCTGCAGAACGGGTGGACCTGGCTGCCCTCACCACAGCCCCGCTGAAAGTGACGGGAACAGTCAGTGCGGGCTTTGGAGCAGGGATTGGACTCACCGAATGGCCGGGAAGCAGTGCCGCGGAAAATGCCGATCTTGTGGATCTGCTGAATGTATCCGGCCTCTACCGCAGCAGCGCTGTTGTTAAAATCGATGCTCGTCCCAAACCCTACTTGCGGTTTTATACCGCACTGGGAACCAGTCTCGACAATGATACGATGGTTTTTACCACTCCGGAAATCTCGGAAATTTTTATCGACTATACCCTTGCTGACAAAATATTCCTGCGCTTCGGCAAGCAGGCGCTTACCTGGGGACAGGGACGTCTGTTAGGCAATCCTGCCAATCTCGTATCTCGGACTGCGCAAGGAGCTGCCGTCCGCGGATCCGTCCAAGCTGGATCCGGTACCTTGAACGGGATAGTCTATGCAGCAGGAGACTGGATCGATGCTGGGGCAGATTCTGATGCCGATCCGGCCACCTACGCAAATACCGACCCGAGAGCCTACGGCTATGCTGCCCGGTGGGATACCCTGGTCGGACCTGTCGCCCTGCTGCTTTCGGGACATTTCAAGCTGCATGATGATATCTTTCAAGATGACAAATCAGATATCGGAGCTGCCGCCTCGCTCTCTTTTACTCTCGGACCGTTCGATGCCGCCCTGGATCTTACCGGCCGCTGGGGAGTGGAAGAGCTTGCCTGGAATCCGGATGGATGGTCAGTTATGGGCCAGCTTTTCTGGGAAAATGCAGACCGATCGCTCTCTGTCCTGGGAGAATATCAGTATGATGCATCCCTCGGTGACACTCGTCACCATGCGGCCCTGGCAGCGAAGTTTCCCAAGCTGCTCGACGGCACCTGGCAGCCGGCGCTCAGCTGGAAGCATGCTTTTCAGGACGGATCGGGAGAATTCATCCCCGGCATAAGCGGCCGCCCAGCACCTGGAATGCAGGTATCCCTTGGCGGACCGCTGTTCTATGGCAAACCAGGCAGCTACTACCGGGAATCGGTTAATGATGAGCTGCCGATCCCCAAAGATCAGGTTGCAGGGCTGCTGCTGGCAGTAAACGTAAATTTTTCATTTTAAGAAAAATGTTTTCAAGGGAAAATTCAGATATCCGAAAAAATTGAGCAGAGCATGAGAGCAGAGATACCCATGGACACCGAAAAAAAAACCGCTGCTGAGCTGCCGATCGGCAATGTTCCGGCTGCCAGGCTCGAGCAGGTCTGGAAGCGCTATTATCTGGGGAAAACCGAAGTACCAGCCCTCAAAGGCATCTCCATCTCCATCCGCCAAGGCGATTTTGCCGCAATTGCCGGGCCAAGCGGCAGCGGAAAATCCACCCTGCTCAACCTTATCGGGTGCATCGATATCCCCAGCAGCGGAACGGTAGAGGTGGCCGGCAGAATAACCTCCGCCCTCAGTGATCGCCAGATTACGCGTCTTCGACACAAGACCGTCGGGTTTATCTTCCAATCCTTCAACCTCATGCCGGTCCTGAACGTCTTTGAAAATATCGAACTGCCGCTGCTGATCTCTGAAAAAGCCCCCCCAAAGGCCGAAAGACGGTCTTATGCTGAATATTTACTGGAGCAGGTCGGTCTGGCCGACTGGCGCAAGCATCGCCCCGGAGAACTCTCCGGAGGACAGCGCCAGCGGGTAGCCATAGCCCGCGCTCTCATTACCCGCCCTCAGATAGTTCTCGCCGACGAACCTACCGCGAATCTGGATTCAAAAACCGGTACGGCCATCATCGAACTGATGAAAAAAATCAATTCAGAACTTTCCACTACCTTCATTTTTTCCACCCATGACGCCACCATTGTAGAAATCGCCGATCATATCCTTCAGCTGCATGACGGAGAGATCTGCCAGGAGGTGCGCAAGCAGCAGAAACAAGAACAGGAGTAATTTTTTGCCGAAACCCTTTAAAAATACCACACCTTGATTATAATAGGATTGACCGTTCCCTCCCGCGTCGAGGGGGAGGTGGAATTTTATTTACCGGAGAAATCGCTTGACAGGTTCAACAAAAAAACTGCTGGTGCTCATCTTCCTGCTGCTCGGGACATCGGTCCTTGCGTTGTCTGCCGATACGTTTCAGCTGAGCGATGAAAAACCAGGTGAGTATCTCGCTTTTGAGTTCAGCCTTGCAGGAACCCTTCAGCAGCAGCCGGCAATGCTGCCCGGCCAGAGGCCGCCCAAGACCTTCTACGACACCTCCCGGGCCCTGCTGGACTACCATTACGATGATTTCTCGCTGTTTGTCGATTTCGCCATGATCGATGACGAAATCTACGATCCTGCCGAAGTCTATCTGCTTGGCCGGTATTTCTTTATCCAGGATGCCTACGTTGAATACACCGCCGATCGTTTTTCGGTAAAAGCCGGGCGGACCATCCAGAAGGATGTAATCGATACTCCCTATTCGCTTTTTGTCTCCTCCGAGGCGATACCCTCGGTCCAGCTGGAGGCTTCATATTTCGGCGATCTGGTTTTCTACACAACCCGCTGGGTGCGGCTGAACGAAAACTCGAAACAGACCTACTTCGGCACGGCCGAAACCTCCCCCTACTGGGATTATCAGTTCGGTGAAGATTCTGACAGGTATCCTTATCAGGAAATGTACCCTGAGGGCATCTATTGGCTGGATCGGGGAGCTAACTTTCACGTCTACGGTCTTAACCTGGGCGACTGGCGGTTCGGCCTGCAGGAGAGTGCCGTCACCTACAACAGCAGCTTCAATACCGAGTTTTTTATCAGCCCGATGATCATGTATCTGACACAGCTGGTTGTAGAGGGGGGCGTCAAGCCCTGGACCGAGTATTCCAACACCAAGCATTTTATGGGGTTTTTTGCCGATCGTATTGATGATGAGAGCTACTTTGCCTCCCAGCTTCTCATTGATGATGTGAACGGCGATTTTATACCCGGGATAGATCAGGATAACCAGAACCGGTTAGCCTGGTCAATCGGCGGCTACAAGCAGTATCCCTTCGGACGAGTCGGGTTTTATCATGCCGGAGCGACAAAGAACACATTTTCCCCTACTTACGCTTCCACGGAAAACAAAAACTACGACACCTACGAGGCGGATCAGCTGCCGATATACTACTCGACCAGACCTTATCCCTATACTTACTATCCTGCCGTGCAGTATCAGCTGGAAGACGGCACCTCCATGCCCATCGACTATACCCGGAACTATATCGGGTACAAGTACGGCGAGAATACTCTATCGTTTCTGCTCACCTACGATGCCTTGAAGGCAGGCGGTGACGACTTTTTTCTGCAGACAGCCCGGAAAACAGCCTTTGGTGCATCTCTCGAGTGGGTGCTTAACGGAGCAAAAAGTCCTGTCAATCCGTGGCACGAGTTTGATCACTGGAAGGAAATCCCCAACCCGACCGAGCTGCTCGACGGAACGGTGGAGCATATTCTCCTTCTCAGCGGGTATTTGCATCGGCCAGTACAGCTTTTCGGCCAGCCCTTTTCCCTCTTTGCCGATATGAAGGCAGGAATGGCCTTTAACGCCATGTCACTCGAGCCGGCTTCACCTGATACTCACGATACCGAACCGTGGATCTACCGACCACAGGCGGGAGTTCATGAACCGATCTTTCAATTGACCATTGGCCTGACGTATACATGGCAGCTTACGGGGGATCTCGAATGAATACAAAGATAGCAAGTATCTCTATTTTGATTCTGATTTCAACGCTGTTCTGTCTTCCTGCCATATCGCAGCCTTACAATACAATTCCCATTGATGATCCGGTATATGCGCTGTTGGAGAATCTGGAACTACGCGGTCTGATTCCCCCCCTCAGCGGGGTAAAGCCCTATACGCGCACTTTTGCTGCAGCACAGCTGGAAAGCGTTTTGGCATCCAATGACCTGACGGCTGGCGAACAAGAAACATTATACTTTTATATCAACCGGTTTTCTTCACCCGGCGGCAACAGTGCCGAGGCAATCCTGCAGCGCGGAAGTGTAGAAGTTCTCTCCACGGTCAGCGAGGATTCGGTAACTGGGATAGCCCCGGTGCGTATGGGTCCGGTTGAGATGGGTCCGGTTGAGATCGGCATAACGCTGGAATCCCTGCTCTCTTTTCCGCTGCTGGACATGAAAGCATATGATTCGCGAAACGCGTTCAGCGGCTATGTGCGAGGCGATATCTCGACCATCAGTTCGTTCAATATTGAACTTGGTCTGCGCTACGATCTTCTCAATATTCAGGCCTGGCCGCGCTATGCTTTTTCCACCCCAGGGGAAGGACAGTATATCGTCTACTCCGAAGAGGGAAATGTGGATTCCCGCGGGCAGGAAAATTTCGCCTTTAATTTTCTCACTGAACCGGAGCTTACTGTCTCACTGCTCAATGACAACCTGCAGCTGCGCTGGGGGATGTTCAGGCGGGACTGGGGGAGTGGAGTTGGGAATCTTATCATATCGAATACTGCCCGCAGCTTCGATGCCATTGAAGGAAAACTGGCATTAGCTGACTGGCTTACCTATCAGTATCTCACCGGAACGCTGACCGCTCCCAAAATTCTTGCCTCGGTTGGGGGCTACGGCAGACCGGACCAGTACCAGAATATGCTGACAACCAAGCGGCTCCAGTTTGACTTGCCCCATCGGATCTCCTTTTCAGTTTTCGAGACCGTCATGTGGCCAAAGCGCTTTGAGCTCGGCTATTTGAATCCTTTCATGATATCGACTATCTACCAGAACACCCTGGGCGATTACGACAACATGTTTGCCGGCTTTGATTTTTCTCTAGGCTTTTTTG
>JAIPFR010000009.1 GCA_021736525.1 Spirochaetia bacterium | reverse complement strand
CAGGTCGTTCAATTACATGCTTGCGGCAATAAAAGTCAGGCTGAAAAGGTAAGTGTTCTGGTTTATAAAGTGGAATCTTATAATCATGAACCGCTATCTTGAGGTCTTCTCGTGGAATGCCTTTTTCCATAATAACTTCACACAATTTATTTATAGTTTTACCAGTGTCAAAAATATCATCGACTAGCAGTATTTTATCTCCAGTTCGTAAGTATTCCGGGGAATAGGTCCACCCATCTATCATTACATTTGTCTGCTGCCGTATATCAGTGTAGGATCTTGCTACAACGGCAGCATAAAATACAGGACGATCGGATTTTCTTACCAGCTTGTAATATTCACTGAATACATTAGCCAGGTAAGCACCTCCCCTGAGTGAAGTGTAGATTATATCGGGAATGAATTTATGTTCCTTGTGGATAGTATGCACCAGTTTAAGGGCATTGTTCCTAATCATCTCAGGGGAAAGAAATTCTTTTTTCATAAAACCTGCCTGTCTACAAAGATAGTATTTTCTACACCATTGCGAATGAAGGATATCTGATACGTCCGCATAACATTTTTTTCCAATGCTTCATAAAAATCGGCAACATTTCTTATTTTGGTATCATCAATCTTCGTAATAACATCATAATTACGCAACCCTGCAATATAGAACGGATTAAAAGAGTTTGCTCCGCCCCCCATGAACATAAACAGCAATCCTTTATCAAAGGGAGAAAGATTCAGAGATTCCCTGGCTTGATCGTCCAGCGGCTGCACAATAACACCCGGCCATAATTGATCTGTACTTTTCTCAATTTCTTCTTCGCTTCTTCTCTCTTCAAGAACAAGTTGAAATTCCAGCTCCCTTCCTGATCGATAGACAGTCACCTCTAAAGGAGTATCAATTTGCGCATTGCTTATCAGTCTGGATAATTCCTCTGTATCTGATACGGAATTTCCGTCAAAGCTGGTAATCAGGTCACCAGGTCGAACGCCTCCCTTGTAAGCTGGAGAATCCAGGTACACATTTGCTACAAAGACACCCTCTTCCCCTTTCAGGTTCAAATCTTCAAAGAAAGGATCAAACTCATAGGTGTCTATCATTGAGACACCTATCCAGCCGTCACGAACACGACCGAACTCGAGTATTTCTTCGACAATTTCTTTTGCGTTATCTATTGGTATAGCGAAGCCTAAACCGATATTACCACCGGTAGGTGCAGCTATCCAGGTATTTATGCCAATTACATCTCCATAAATATTTACCAGCGGTCCGCCGGAATTTCCCTGGTTTATTGAAGCATCAGTTTGAATAAAGTCATTCAAATTATTGATTTCCTTGCCCGACCTTCCTAAAGCACTTACTATTCCGGCGGTAACACTGGAATAGAAACCGTACGGACTGCCCATAGCAAGAACCCAGTCGCCTACTTTCAGGTCTGAGGAATTTCCCATGGGAGCAAGCTTTATATCTCTATCTTTGGTACTGAAAGAAATAACAGCAATGTCCCGACGAGTATCAGTTCCTACCAGTTCTGCAGGAAAAGCTCTTTCATCATAGAGTACTACCTCGATTTTATTAGCTTCACCTGCAACATGATCGTTTGTAAGAACATAGTAGGTATCGCCCTCTCTGCGAAACATCACTCCGGAGCCCAGGCTCTCAGAATCATATTCTCTTGATTCCGGTGTTCCAAAGAACCAGGGAAAACCGCCGAAGGAGGGTACATTCTGTACTATCGTCTGGGTAACATTGATTTGAACAACGGCAGGAAGTACTTGCTCTACTACAGAATTGAAAGAATTCTGCAAATTCTCTATTCTCGGCAAATCGGAAGAATTAATTGTTTCTCCAGATCTCAAAGCATTGGATACGGGCTGCTCAACATCAGCTTGTCCTGCAACGGGCAGATAATAGTTGGCGGCAAACAGGCCGCCCGCCAGAAAAAAGAGCATAAATGCTACCGAAAAAACTCTTGCTGTTAATCTGAATTTTTCAACTTTCATAACACACCTCACATTAAAGACATTAAAAAGCAGTCAACACCTCTATGTGATCCTTATGAACCGCAATACTGTGCTCCCAATGAGCAGAAGGCTTTCTGTCAGCCGTTATCACTGTCCAGCCGTCCGGCATGTGCAGGATGTTTTTAGTACCAAGATTAATCATTGGTTCTATAGCCAGCACCATGCCCGGCCTGATCCGGGGATTAGATCCGCTGGAAACGTAATTGGATATCTGAGGTTCTTCATGAAGCGCAAGACCAACTCCATGACCGCAATACTCTCTTACAACCCCATATCCATTCTTATCGGCAATAGAAAAAACAGCTCTTGAAATATCACTGATTCTTTTTCCTGTTCCGGCAGCCTGAATACCAGCTGCAAGACATTCTTTGGTTACAGAAACCAATTTTTCAATTTCAGGGTCAGCGCTGCCAATTATCAACGTCTGAGCCGCGTCACTGAAATAGCCGTTCAGATTAACCCCAAGATCAATACTTACAATATCTCCCTCTTTTAATACTCTTTTTCCAGGAATCCCATGTATAACTTCTTCATTAACTGAAATACAGGCTGTAGCCGGATAATCCATATAACCCAGAAAAGCCGGAACAGCATTGTTATCAGTTATATAATTATAACAGAAAGCATCAATCTGACCAGTTGTCAGCCCTTCTTTTACATACAAAGTGAGTTGATTGTGCAGACCAGCTAATATCTTTGCCGATGCACGAATGCCCTCTAACTGCTTTTCTGATTTCAATGTAATCATAATTCTTCTTTTCGAATAGTATCAAGTATACCATTTATCAATTTGTAATTGACATTGGAACTATATTCCAATGACAATTTAACGGCTTCATCAATTAACACAGCTGCTGGAACCTTTTTCTGAAAAAGGATCTGAAAAATTGCGAGTCTGAGAATACAGCGATCAACTAACTCTATTTTATCAACTTTGCGTCTAGTAGAGTATTTATTAATCAACTTATCTATCTGAGACTGGTTTTCCAGGGTTCCCTTTACAAGATAATGAACAGTTACAACAGTTTCAGTTGTTATTTCCTCCCGTTCCGAATCATCAAGAGCAGGAAAATAATCTATCTCTTCTAATGCCTTATCCCCATCATTATGAAACTCCCAATTATAGAGAGACCGCAAGGCATATTCGCGAGATTTATGTCTGGAGCTCATCGGCAGTTTTTTCCATGGGTCACTTAAAGAAGGATTTTAATTTCGGCTTCAGCCCGTAATTCACTGACCAGCTCAGAAACAGCCTGCTTATACACCTCTTGCTGCTTTTCAACATACAAAGTCTGGCTGATATATTGGCGAACTGTCATTTTGCTGTCTGGGTTTATCCGATCATTTATTGTAAGCATTTTGGGATAGATGTGCTCAAGAACTTTTACAATATGATACCCTGACTTCGATTCAAGCACATTGGAAATTTCATCAGCTTCCAGCTCAAAAACCGCATCAACAAATGCATCTCCAAAAACTTGACGGGTTGAGCTGTCATCGATTGCCATCCATCCTATTTCCCCACCGATGAACTTAGAAGATTCATCCTGTGAACTGGAAATCACCAGTTCATCAAAGGTTTTCCCAAATTGCAGCTGTCTGTAGATATCATTAGCTTTTGTTTCAGGATTGGTATTGGAAGTGTCATTCTTGCTGATGTAAATATGGCTTAATCGCACATATTCAGGATTTATAAAGCTTGAAGCATTTTTTCTATAGAAAGATTGAATCTCAGTTTCCGTTGGCGCCGGTATGTTTGAGATGAGCTCACTTTTAGACTTCCGAATGTAAGCGTTTACTATATAGTTCTGTTTAACTTTTTCCCGGAATTCGGTCAGTGTCAGGTTATAGGCCTGGTTCAAGACAGCATTGAATTCTGCATCCGAGAGCTTTCGTCCAAGCTGACTCTCAACTGAAGATTTCTGTTCGGCTACCAGGGTGTTGAGATCGTTCTCCTTCAGTACTACGCCATCTTTTTCAGCGCCCTGCAGTACCAGAGCATCATTAATCATAATATCCAGAACATCTTTCTCATCGATTTCCTGTCCGCCGTTTGCAGCAGACAGCTCAGCCCGCTTAGCATCCAGT
Source organism: Spirochaetia bacterium (assembly GCA_021736525.1). Taxonomy (GTDB): domain Bacteria; phylum Spirochaetota; class Spirochaetia; order JABMQR01; family JABMQR01; genus M55B182. The sequence goes on along the minus strand of JAIPFR010000009.1, from coordinate 23,592 downwards.
GATTCCTTTGAGATCATTTCAGAGCGAAGCAGGTTTACAGTGGCAACAGGCTGAAGCATCATTTGAGAAAATAGAGGATAAAACGAGAGCAGCAAAATAATAAGAATGAAAAATATTTTTTTTGTCATCTTGGTCATAATAGATTCTATCTCCAAATAATTAACTGATGTGCAGTCTTTTACCGATTTCTTTTCCCTCATCCTTATTCTTGAGCACTTCAGAGTACTTTATGAACATTCCTTCGAACTCCATCAGTTTCATGAGAGCTGTCAAGGTTTTTCCCGTTCGCAGTCCCTTTTTTACAATAAAAGCAAAAGATTTCTTACCAGATACCGAGCCGCACTGAGAAAGGTAGGTTCTTACCTTTCCTGGAACCTTTCCCCCGAAAGCGGAAGTAGTTTCGGTACCAATTATAAGATAATCATAAAAAGTGATTTTTTTATCACCTTCCAGAATACCGTCAATGATCTCGGCACTGTGCCCGTTTTGCATAATTCCTTCAGCCAACCCTGCCGCAATAGTGAGTAGTTTCTGCTTGGAAGACTCGTAAAGGACAACTATACCTACCCGCATATCAAACTCCAATCTAAGACGCTTTTGTATTGTTCGATTGCAGACTTCCTGTTAATTTTCAGCATCCCACCAGTTTTCATCAAGTTCAACTGATTCTGTTTCTATCTTCTGTAAAAGATCTGAATCTTCCGGGGTGCGATTAACAAACCCGAGACCAAAAGCAAGTATAAAAAAGGCAGCCGCGAAAATATACGTAAATTTTGTCAGTATGTTACCCGACTGTGAACCGAAAGTTGTATCACTTGATCCACCGAAAATACCGCCAAGGCCTTCGCTGTGCTCATCCTGAAGAACAACAATCAGAACAAGAATAATGCAGACAATTATAAAAAGCACTAACAATATAATTCCAAAAACACCCATAAAGTCACTCCACTGATAAAAAGTTCCGGTTTGATGAAAAGATATTCTCAAATAACCGGCCTGAACAACAACAATATCATATTCATTGAATGTTCGTATAGAGAATTATAAGATTATTAAAAAAACTTATGCTTTGGCATAGTTTATAATTCCGAAAAAAGAATCTACCTTCAGGGAAGCTCCTCCGACAAGAGCCCCGTCGATATTTTCTTTGGCCATAAGCTCAGCAGAATTTTCAGGTTTTACAGAACCGCCGTACTGTATTACAATTTCTTCAGCAGCAGAAGAACTGTATAGTTTGTCTATGATTTTTCTAATAAACGCATGAACATTGTCAGCATCTTCCGGTGTGGCTGTTTTACCTGTTCCGATAGCCCAGACAGGCTCATAGGCAATAGTTATAGAAGCCAGGGATTCTTCTGATATTTCATTCAGTCCACCGGTAAGCTGTTCTTCCACTACGGCTTCTACTTTACCGGATTCTCGTTCCTCAAGAGTTTCGCCTACACAAAGAATAACCTCAAAACCATGCTTCAATGCCAATTTCACTTTTCTATTGATAAATGCATCATTTTCACCGTAAATCATGCGACGCTCGGAGTGACCAAGAATAACTACGTCCACACCCAGATCCTTAAGCATCAGAGGAGATACTTCGCCTGTGTGTGCTCCAGCTTCCTCATCGGACATGTTCTGAGCGCCCAGCAAGATTCCAGTCCCCTTTATTACGTCAGCCGCAGATGGTATTGAAGTGAACGGAGGGGCAACCATTACTCTAGCATCACTGTAATTGCCCAGCTTTCCAGCAAGCTCTTCTATGAAAGCAGATGCTTCTGCAGGAAGCATGTTCATCTTCCAGTTACCAGCTATAAATGTTTTTCTCATAATTAATTACTCCTGATATTGCAATGCGGCTATTCCCGGAAGGACCTTTCCCTCAAGAAATTCCAGAGAAGCTCCTCCGCCTGTCGAAACATGGTCTATCCTATCTGCATAGCCGAATTTATTAACCGCAGCTACAGAATCTCCACCGCCGACAACTGTAATGCCCTTACTTTCTGCAATCATTTCTGCAACAGCGATAGTTCCCTGGGAAAATTTCGCAAACTCAAAAACTCCCATAGGTCCATTCCAGACGATAGAAGCCGCTGTTTTCAATTCTGCCCTGATCAATTCCAGAGTTTTCGGCCCGATATCCAAACCGAGCATGCCATCCGGAACATTGACGTCATCGACAGGTACTGCTTCAGCATCTTCGGAAAAAGTTTCAGCAGCTATATGATCAACCGGAAGAAGTATTTTTACCCCAGCTTTTTCAGCTTTATCTAGCAAGTTCTTAGCTGTTTCAAGAAATTCACTTTCAAATAATGAATTTCCAATACTTTTACCAAGGACTTTAAGAAAAGTAAAGGACATGCCTCCGCCAATAACAATTGTGCTGCAAGTTCTAAGAAGTGATTCAAGCACTCCTATTTTTGAAGAAACTTTCGCACCTCCGATTACTGCAACAAAAGGTTTTTCGGGATTTTCCAGCAGGGGGGCAAAAAAAGCCGTCTCTTTTTCAATAAGTAAACCAGCAGCAGATGGAAGATATCTGGTAACCCCTTCAGTTGAAGCATGTGCTCGATGAGCTGTTCCAAAAGCATCATTCACATATACATCAGCCAATGAGGCAAGCTTCTTAGAAAACTCTGGATCATTATCAGTTTCTTCCTTATGAAACCGTACATTTTCTAAAAGCAGTATCTGGCCCGGTAAGAGACTGGAGGCTAATCGAGCAACCTCTTCGCCGACGCAGTCTGGAGCCATAATAACGTCCCGGTCAAGAAGTTCAGAAAACTTCCTCGCTACAGGATCCAAACTGAATTCTGCTTCTTTTTTCCCCTTGGGGCGTCCCAGGTGAGACATGACTATGAGAGAAGTTCCCGGCTGGTCGAGAATAAACTTTATCGTTGGTAAAGCCATGTTAATTCTTGTCGCATCTGTCACCTCCCCTGCTTTAAGGGGAACATTGAAATCCACACGAATCAGAACTTTTTTCCCATTGAGATCGAGATCCTTAACGGTTCTTATCTTCATAAAAATCCTCTTGAATGAGTAATGTTCAGTTATCGGTCAATAATACTGCCGGTTTCCCGGCAGTATTTGAAAACTTGCTGACTGTTTACTTAACAAGTAATTCCGCGAGGTCTACAACTCTCGTGGAATAACCCATTTCATTATCATACCATGAACAAATCTTAAAAAACCTTTCGCCGATTTTCATTGTGGTTAAAGCATCAAAAATTGACGAGTGCTGATTACCTTTTACATCCATGGAAACAATAGGGTCTTCAGTGTATTCGAGAATGCCTTTCATCGGACCCTCTGCGGCAGCCTTGACTGCTGCATTCAGTTCCTCAACAGTACAGTCTTTTTCCACCTCGAATGTCAGATCGACAATAGAGCCTGTCGGTGTCGGAACACGCATAGCCATGCCGTTCAATTTACCGTTGAGCTCTGGAATAACGAGGCCTACTGCTTTTGCGGCACCAGTAGTTGTCGGGATTATCGACAGTGCCGATGCCCTTGCCCGTCGAAGATCCTTATGCGGCTGATCAAGAATGACCTGATCGTTTGTATAGGCATGAATTGTTGTCATAAGCCCTTTGACGATACCAAAACTGTCATTTATGACTTTGGCAACGGGGGCAAGACAATTAGTTGTACAGGAGGCATTAGAAAAGGCTGTAAGACTTCTGTCTATGTCTGCTTCATTCACACCGAGTACTATAGTCTGGTCGATGGTGTCTTTTGCCGGAACTGTCAGAATGACTTTTTTAGCTCCCGCTTTAATGTGATCTTTATAGCCTCCGCGGGGTCCTTCAGCGGTTGCGAAAACACCTGTAGATTCAATGACTACATCCACACCCATTTCCCCCCAGGGAAGATCTGCAGGATTCCGCTCAGCTAGAATCTTTATTTCTTTTCCGTCAACTATAATGGCATTTTCTGCGACAGTAACCACTTTGTCATATACACCATATGTTGAATCATACTTCAGCAGATGTGCAAGGGTCTTAGGATCAGTAAGGTCATTCAATGCAACAATCTCAATATTGTCACGTTCGAATGCAACTTTAAATGCATTCCGGCCAATTCGTCCAAAACCGTTAATTGCAATTTTCATTAAGTCAATCCTCCAAAATTTATATATTGATAACGCGTCAACTATATGAAATACAAGCTTTTGTGTCAATGAAGGCTGGATTGATTCCTAGATGTTTCTCATTACCAGTTTTATGGTGTTTATTTTATGGCCTTCAATATCCTGAACAATAAAATCGACATCCCCTGCAGCTGTCGAGCAGGTGGTTTTTTCAAGGCTTTCCGGTATTCGCCCAAACAGTTCGAAAACAAAACCGCCAAGTGTTTCAAAATCTTCATCGGGCAGACCAAGTCCGAGAGCTTCATTCAGTTCATCGATTTGCGTTCTTGCATCACAAAGAAAAATGCCTTTGCCCAACTCAGTGAAATCAGCTTTTTCATCATCAAATTCATCCTGGATATCACCAACAATAACTTCAAGGATATCTTCCAGACATATTATTCCCGATACTCCTCCATATTCATCAATAGCCACGGCAATATGGACTTTCCTTCTCTTGAACTCTCTGAGGAGGTCATCGAGTTTTTTACTGTCTGGAACGAAAAAAGGTTTTCTCGATATTCTTTTTACAGACAGGCTGGACAAATTTGATGCTTCCTTAAGGATATCTTTAACATAAAGAATTCCAATCACATTATCAATGGTATCCTTATATACCGGATAACGGGAATAACCAAGGTCTGATATGGTTTTGAGAAGCGGACCCGAGGCGGCATCATGCGAGATAAATTCAACATCAATTCTCGGCACCATGACCTCTTTCACGGTGGTCTGGGAGAGTTCTTCTATTCCCTCAATCATTTCCTGCTTTTCCGTTGTCTCGTCTGGACTTACGGGCTTATGAAAAAAAGAGGCTATACTTGAAAAAAAATGAAGAAATTGCAATTGAATACCCTATAAATTATTTTTATCATGAATTTCGTGTAATATAAGCTCCTGAAGCTGGAGCATTTTCTCATTACTGTCATTAGTATCGTGGTCCATACCGGTTAAATGCAGTATGCCATGAATTAATAATCTTTTCAGCTCCTCATCATAATCAACCCTGAAGGAATCGGCATTGCTTTTCAATGTATCAATTGAGATAATGATATCTCCTAGAAGGGTGTCTGAACCAGCGGCATCCGGCATATCTGCAGGTATCGATTCCTGAGCCTGGCTGAAAGACAGTACATCAGTCGGAGAATCAATTCCACGGTATTCAAAATTCAAGGTTTGCATATATGCATCATCTGTAAAAAGAATAGAAATCTCTTTATCCTGTATTTCCAGGTAATCGAGCACCTGCGAAACAAAACTTTCTGAGTAGGAGGGAGGAATTGCCAGTTCATTGTCTTCATCACTGCTTATAGTTGATGTTTCAATGATATTAATCATTTAGCAGCCTCGTTAATATCCGGGTACTCTATTCTGGTATGATAACGCCCTGAGAGGATGAGTAAGAACTGTTTCCGTATCATCTCCAATTCAAAAAGAGACAAACTGCAGTTTATCAGCTGACGATTGTTGATCTTGTCAATAAAGATTTTCCAGACCAATTTTTCCAGCTTGGGAGTTGTCGGCTGTTTAATTGTACGGCTTGCTGCATCCACACTGTCAGCAAGCATTACAACAGCAGCCTCTTTTGTTAAGGGAGGAGATCCGCTGTAGGAAAAATCTTCGGGAGATATTTTGTTGTTTTTTTCATTTTTCTGAACTGCTTCGCTATAAAAATAGCTGATAATATCATTTCCGTGGTGCTCTGCTATTATGTCAATAACTTCCTGCGGAAGCCCGATTTCTTTTGCTTTTTCAATCCCTACCTTAACATGAGATTTTATAACCGCAGCAGACAGGCTCGGCTTAAGATCATCATGCTTATTCCCGCCAACCTGATTTTCAATAAAATATTCCGGTTGATCTATCTTTCCTATATCATGATAGTAAGCTCCCACTCTCGCAAGAAGACTGTTAGCCCCGATGATCTGACACGCGGATTCCGCTAAGTCGGCAACAGCTACCGAATGACTGTAGGTTCCTCTTGCAACAACTGCCATACGCTTAAGAATCCGGGTATTCATTGTTGTCAGTTCCAGCAGGCGGAAATCTGTAGGCAGATTGAACAGGTTTTCAAGAGCCGGCAGCAGCATGATGAACATAATGCTTGAAACAAGTGCATTTGCAGTAATTATTGAAGCATTTACAGCAAAATCACGTAATGAATAGTCATCAAGAAGTCCAATAAGCAGAAGAAGGAAAATTCCGGATCCGATGAGGTATAAAAGAGACTTGAATATATCTATTCGCTTGCGGGCAGCGGTCATGAGCAAGGTGCCGGTAATGCCCATAAAAAAGATGAAAATGAAGGAGCCGTAATCAGCCATCGGCATAAGCAAAGTATGGGATGCCAGATACGCTGACACAAGGAATCCAGTTTGTTTTCCTGTTATAACTGTAAGGAGCATCGTAAAAAAAGAAACAGGAATGAAAAAAGCAAAGAGTGGGAAGTTATAACGCATAAGGGTTCTCGTGATAAGAAACAAAACAAAGTAATAGAGCAGTACAAAAGTCAGAACAATGCTGGAATACTGCTTGAAACGATAATTATGGGGGATAATTCTTATCAGAATAAAGATTAGCAATAGAGATGAAAAAATAGAAAACAGCAAGCTCCCCGATTTCTCTACTATTCCCTGATCAAGTTGATTTTTTTGCAGAACTTTCAGCTTAGCCATATCCTCAGGGGTAATGAGATAATCTTTTACCAGTATATAATCACCTTTTTCGATTGTCCCGATTACCGGCCTTACAGCCTCGGCAGCTTCCTTACGTTTTTTTTGTGTTTCAAGATTGTCATACTGCCGATTGGTAAATAAAAAAGGCCTTAATACCTCTGCGGCTTTTGCTCTTGTTACTATTTCATCATCATTTCCCGATGAAACCCAGACAGCCAGATGCTCCATTACAGAAGCATCAGTATAGACGTTTGAAAGTGATATAGTTTCCTTCCTTTCGGAATTATACGTATTTTCTTCTATCAGGACTATTTGCAGCATATCGCCGGTCGGGTTTTCCAAAGATTTCAACTTTTCCAGGTCTTCTGCGGAAAAAATTCCATTACCCAGCATTTCCTTTATTTTCAGTGCAGCTGACTGTATGACGGCTTTTTTTTCAGGTTTACTCAGCAAACTGAGTTCTTTCCTGAAAGTTTCCGGTTCAATCCCTGCCCGGGCCAGAAGGGCTGCAGCTTCATCAGATATTGAAGTATCGATATCTGATATGAGGTATTCCGATATCTGATCAAAAAGAATTAGTCGATCCAGGGTCTCTTCAAGCATGATTGTGAAACGCGGCGGGACAGAATCAGCTGCATCAGAAATTGCTTTTCGAGTAGCTTCTGTATCAACATACTGCACTTGAGTATTGGCTATAACATTTCTGTCTGCAATTTCACCAACAACAAAGCCCATTGAATTTTCTACGGACTGTTCAGATATATTTCCTGTAATCAAAAGAGGCAAAATATGAGCTGATCCTGAAAGAAGCGCCGTAAAAACCAGTAGAATAAGTATTTCACGATATGACAGCTTCATCAGGATGGGATCAAGAATCGTTTTCATAAGCATCCACAATTTTTCTCACCAGCCGGCTTCGGATAACATCACGCGAAGCAAAGTGAATAAAACTAATCTCCTCTATACTATGAAGAATTCTTGAAGCATGCACAAGTCCGGATTGGCTTCGCGACGGCAAATCGATCTGGGTAATATCACCGGTAATTACTGCTTCGGAATGTTCTCCAATTCTTGTCAAAAACATTTTCATCTGTTCTCTTGTTGTATTCTGGGCCTCATCAAGGATAATAAAAGCATTCTGCAGACTTCGTCCTCGCATATAAGCAAGAGGAGCTACTTCAATAACGCCATTTTCTTCCATTCGGCGAATCGCATGTAAAGGGAGCATTGCTTCAAGTGCATCATAAAGCGGTCTGAGATATGGACTGATTTTCTGGGACAAATCACCGGGCAGAAACCCGAGGTTTTCTCCTGCTTCAACGACTGGACGGGTAAGTATAAGCTTTTTTTTCCGGTTTGAAGTCAAATCCTGCACTGCTTTGGCAATTGCTAGATAGGTTTTTCCTGTTCCGGCAGGTCCAATTCCGAAAACCAGCTGCCGGTTGAACATTGCCTCTATATATTTCAGCTGATTTCTGCTTTTTGGGAAAATATTTGTATTTCCGGCTTTAATATGGATTGCCCCAGCTTCAGAGGGAACAAAATCGTCCGCATCTTTTTGAGCCTGGATAAGCAGCCGTATTTGCGGGGGGTCTACGTCGCGTCCTTGAATTGCAAGTTCTTTCATAATATCTATAAGGCGGCTGAAAGCAGAGACTGTTTCGGCATCATGTTCCGGCTGAATTGATAGAGTATTGCCCTTAAGGAAAATATCAATACCCAAACCCTCTCCAAGTTCCAAGATATTCTCATCATTTTGTCCGCATACACGCTTAAAAACTTCGATATCATCAAATACTATTGTCACTATTCCCCCTGTAAAATAATCAGTTCCTGCTTGCCGGATAACTCATCATGCTTGATTGATCCAGTTAAGTCAATTTCCGGCACCCCTTTCCATGAAAGATAAACGGATACTGCAGATCGCCATTCATATATATCAGTAATCGTATTCAGCGCAATAGTTCCATTATAATCGGCTACTAAATCCCATTGCTGCATTATATGTTTCACTTCAAGCTGTATGCTGTCCAGATTAAAATTTGAATCATATCTGTCGTTAATATTAAAAAAATTAAATGACTTGTAAAGATCCTCAAATATATTCACACTTCCGTCAAAGTATTTGTGAAAAGCAGAATTTCTCGACCTTGAAGTTACGGTTACCTCGAGAAACTCTTCTACTTTAAAATCCACTGCAAAACTGACTGTCAGCAAATTTTCGTTGAGTTCTAGAAAACTGTAGGCCCAGGATGACAAGAAAGAGGCTGAGAGCACAACACGATTGTGCCAGAACGATAGTTCAGATATTTTAACAGGTGCATATATCTTGATATTATCCGGGGTAAAATCAATTAATGAAGCACCAGGCAGAGTTCCTGCGAGAAGAGCAAGTTCAGCATAGGTATTTCTCCATTGAAGCCTGCTGGAAGAATTATCCCAAGACTCAGTTGCAAAGTCATAACCTGCAGTCTGCCTGAATGACATATTTTTACCTAGATAAATCTCAAGATAGCCCTCGATATCAGCTGGAAATCCAGCATTCGGGTCCTCACCTGCTCCTGCATAGCTCCAACCGGCGGTTATCTGTCCTGAAAAAGGGAGTTTAACGGGATTCAGGGCCAGTCTTAAATAGAGAGGATCAAAGTCGATGCTTCCATCATCTGTCTGAATAAGGCTTGAGGAGAGAGTTGCTGATAATCCGGATATCTTTGCAGTCAGTTTTGGATCGAGCTTGCAGTTAAATGGCGGCAGCACTGCTGATATCGAAATAGAGCCGTTAATCGGTTTTATGGGAAGAGCCGCTTTAATGGTATGCTGCAGCACATCAGAATCTCCCCATTCGAAGGTTTTCAGCCGGAAGTCTCCGCCTCCGTTCGATGGATCACGAATAAAATCCCAATCAAGCATTCGTGTTTTTAGAGTATAGGATAGACTGAATTGAGGTATGTTTGCATAGAATTCATTTAGAACGGCAATCTGGGAATTATCCTCATCCTGTTCCAGATAACTGGGAAAATCGGGAGTATTACCGGAAATATCGTAATGCATCTGGAAAAAACCAGTCGGTTTGATAATGTTTCTGATAGAGTAAGCGGAATCAAGCAAGGAAGTTGTCAACGTTATACCAGCATCGAATTTTTCGGTGGTTTTTGCATATTGGGGCATACCGTCGTAAAAAGAAAGAATAGTACTGCCAGATTCTCTGAGATTATATGAAAGACTTGCTGATGCTGCAGTACGAATGGACTTTTCTTTTGGTATAGCTGACGGTAATGAAATGTCAGGAACCGTAAAGGGTGCTGAGAGTGTATTAACATCGATAAGAGATACGTTATCATTGTTTTTAATGACGAATTTTCCTGAATCTTCGCTTGATGAATATCCGGTTAGCAGCTGAGGGGGGTAACTGCCAGAGTAGCCTCTTGCCGAAGAGAGTTCAGAGGGGGATTCAGGGGTATTTTGTCTTTTTTCTGCTTCGGCTTTAAACAAATCTCCGGAAACAGTGCCAGACTGATTGTAAACAGTGGCTGAGCTGATGGTATACTGCCAGGGTCCATCTATGGACCAGTACAAATCAGAAGAAAAAGATGATATCTGAATACTTTTGATATAGGGATTCAAGTTTGATACATCAGGTCTGAAACTGCCTGACAGTTTCCAGTTGAAATCGGTAAGAGTACTGAAGGAATCAGGAAAAACAGCCGTTCCTGTAATATCTTTAAGCTCGAAAATGGTTTTTCTGGATGCAAAATCTTCCATAACTTTGCTGTCTGAGTAAAATGGCATAGACAGGGTAAATTTCCAGGCATCAGCATCTGCCTGGATTTGGGGAATACTGTAAAATCTCACTAAAGGATTCTGATTTATCGGATCAAAAATTAGTGCGCTGGTTACATCAAACGAATCAAGTACCCAAAAGTCATTCAAATCGGCTGCGATACCTAGAGAAACTCCTTTCTTTTCAAAAACATCAAAAGTTACGGCCATGTAGGACCGGGTTTCATCTGCCCATTTCCGAATCTCTGGATATATATTGTTCATGGAAAAAAGCGAACCGCTGATACCGGGAATAACTGCCGGCTGATCATCTTCCTGAGTCAGAAAAAGGGAAAAGCTTGTTTTTTCAACCGATGCTGCCGGCAGATTCCCAAATACTGCTGTTGTGGTATTAACAAAATACCCCCTGTTTTGAGATATACCGAAAGAGGGATTAAAGAAAAAGCTGACTCCTGGATAATAAAAAAAAGGAAGATAAAGGATTGGAATTCTGCCAAAGCGAGCAACTGCATTAACAGCAAACCAGTCACCTCCAGGGAGAAGGCTGATTTTCCCGGCATGGATGCTTATGTATGGATTGGGGCCTGGCGTGCTTATTATCCCGTTTTCTACAGTAAGAAGGCCTTCTGTACTTTTTTCGAGAGTTTTTCCTCTGAGCTCAAAAGCTACCGTATCTCCTTCACTGTTTACCCTGCTGCCTTCTGTTAAAGCATTTATGATCGTTCCGTTCCACTCTTCCAGAGAAAACGAGAGACTGGAACTGGTATAGTTTTCCAGAACCTCACCAGAATCAAGATCGGTCCGACTGTACTGCACACTGCCTGCCGCTGAAATGAAGCCTGTATAGCGATTGAATATGACAGTATCTGCCTTAATAGAATAACTGCTTCCAGAATCGGAATCCAGGAATTCTAGAACCGTATTTCCCCGTAAAACTGCTATCCCGGAATAGCCGTCCGGACCTATGCGGTATTCCGCTTTTTCTGCCGAAGATATTCTGACGGATTCAACATTCTGAATTTTTTCCTGCAGACGGGGTCTTTCAAGGTTGTAATGATTATAAAGCCTAATTCTGAGATCTCCCTCAGCACCATCTGTAGAAAGACCAAGCCGATGAAGCCATGCACGCATTTCATCAGGAGAAGAGGCCTCAATATCGAGGATGTTTACCCGTTGGATAAGATTGCTTATAGGGTCTGGTGAATTCTCAAGTTCCTGAGCCGCTGCAAAAAAGCAGAAAACCGCAAGAAACAGGGCTATAAACAAAGTTTTTTTCATCATTATCCATCTAGGACAGGCTTAAGAAATTGTCCGGTGTATGAATTTCTGTTTTCCGCTATTTGTTCAGGTGTCCCTTGTGCAACGAGGTATCCGCCTTTATCTCCCCCCTCCGGTCCCAGGTCGATAATATGATCGGCCGATTTGATTACATCAAGATTATGCTCGATCATCAGTATGGTATTTCCGGCTTCAACCAGACGCTCTAAAACCTCCATAAGTTTTTTTACATCTGCAAAATGGAGGCCGGTTGTAGGCTCATCAAGAATATAGAGTGTTTTTCCGGTACTGCGTTTGGACAGTTCCAGACTCAGTTTAACTCTCTGAGCTTCGCCGCCGGAAAGAGTAAGGGCAGACTGACCAAGTTTTATATATTCTAAACCTACAGATTTCAGCGTCTCAAGTTTCCTGCTTATCGATGGTACGGGGGCAAAAAAATCTGCAGCTTCCTCAACACTCATGGAAAGAATATCATGGATGTTCTTTCCTTTATAGCGAACATTGAGGGTTTCATTATTAAATCTTTTTCCTCCGCAAACATCACATGTAACGTAGACATCCGGGAGAAAGTGCATTTCAATTTTCAAGGTACCATCACCCTGACAGTTTTCACATCTCCCGCCCTTTACATTGAAGGAAAAGCGTCCTGATTTGTATCCGCGAGCTTTGGATTCAGGCAAGGCAGCAAACAATTCACGGATTGGAGTAAATGCGCCAACATACGTTGCGGGATTTGAGCGCGGCGTTCTTCCTATGGGGCTTTGATCTATGTTAATAATCTTGTCTATATGCTCACAGCCAAGAATGTCATCTATTCCTGTCGGTAAACTCTTTCTTTCCCGACCTCCCAGTCGGCCTGAAACTGATGGAAACAGCAGTTCATTTAAGAGGGTGGATTTTCCGGAACCGGATACTCCAGTAATTACCGTGAGTATTCCCAGAGGAAACTGAAGATCAATATGCTTAAGATTATTTTTTGCGGCTCCGATGATTGCAATCTCTTTGCCGTTTCCCTGTCTTCTGACAGTCGGGGTTTTGATAACCAGTTTTCCTGAAAGATAGCTGCCGGTAATGCTTTCCGGTGTTCGGGCGACTTCTTCCGGAGTTCCGGCGGCCGTAACTGTACCTCCGTGAATACCAGCTCCCGGACCAAGATCGACAAGATAGTCGGCTTCTCGCAGCATCGATTCATCATGTTCAACAACAATGAGGGTATTGCCAAGATCACGGAGATCCTTGAGGGTCTCGATCAGTTTTTTATTATCTCTCTGGTGAAGTCCTATGGAGGGTTCATCGAGAACATACAGTACTCCCGTCAAAGAGGATCCTATCTGTGTTGCCAGTCTGATGCGCTGTGCTTCACCCCCGGACAGCGTTCCAGCCGTCCGGTCAAGAGTGAGATAGTCAAGGCCTACATTTTTAAGAAAAGTCAGTCGGGAAAGAATTTCCTTAAGCACCTGCTGGCTTATTTTCCTGTCTGTTTCATTCAGCTGGAGGTTGTCAAAAAAATCGAGGGCAGTTCTTATGGACATGCGTGAAGCATCAGCTATATTCAAGCCCTCTATCAATACTGATAAGCTTTCTTTACGAAGACGGGAGCCGTCACAGGTATCGCAATGACTGCTGGTCATGAAACTTTCCAGCCATTGCCGGATACCTGAAGAATTTGTTTCAAAAAATCTCCGTCTTAAATCTTTAATAATACCGGGAAACTTTTTATCAAATTTATAGGTTCCATTATTTTTTTCGTTAGTGTAAACCATATGGATTTTTTCATCGGAACCATACAATAGTTTATGTACCACAGCTTCAGGGATTTTTGAAAATGGGGTATCAAGACTGAATCCATAGTGTTCAGATAACGAAATAAACTGGCTCCTGTTCCAGGCTGCATCAGGATTTGCCGTTGCAATTGCTCCCTCGTTAAATGATTTTGAGTAATCGGGAATAATAAGATCAGGATCAAATTCCGATTTATGACCAAGGCCATGACAGTCGGGACATGCACCATATGGATTGTTGAAAGAAAAAAGACGCGGCTGAAGTTCTGGAATATTAATTCCGCATTCGGTGCAGGAATTTTTTTCTGAAAAGGTTTTTGCATTCCCTGAATCAGCATCAATAACGGTAACGAGTCCGTCAGCTATTTCCAGTGCAGTTTCCAATGAATCAGCCAGACGTTTTCTATTATCTTCGCGCAATACCAGCCTGTCAGCTATAATGTCAATATCGTGTTTTTTTTTCTTATCCAGTACAACTGAACTGTCAGTCTCCTGGATTACTCCATCAATCATTACTCTGGGGAAACCAGCATTAACAGCATCCTGAAGAACTTTGCGATGCTCTCCTTTTCTCCCCCTGACTACCGGGGCTGTGATCATCAATCGGGTACCTTCCGGGTAGTCAAGAATCTGCTCCATAATTTGATCTATTGACTGTTCCTGAATAGGACGGCCGCAGACAGGACAATGCGGTTTTCCAATCCTGGCCCAAAGCAGGCGATAGTAGTCGTATATTTCCGTAACTGTACCCACCGTTGAGCGAGGGTTTTTATGGGTGGTTTTTTGTTCTATCGCGATTGCAGGAGACAAGCCTTCGATGTAATCCACATCAGGTTTTTCTATTCGACCGAGAAACTGCCGTGCATATGCAGAAAGCGACTCGACATAACGTCTCTGCCCTTCGGCGAAAATAGTATCAAAAGCCAGGGAGGATTTTCCTGACCCGCTGATGCCGGAAATAACAATGAGCTTATCCCGTTCAAGCTCCAGGTCAATGTTTTTAAGGTTATGCTCTCTCGCTCCCCTAATGATCAGTTTTTTCATTGATTACCTTTTGCATTTCTTCTTTGAAATCTTCAGTGCAAGATGCAGTTGATGATTTTCTGACGATACTTCCTTTTCGGAAAATGAAAACCTCTCTGCCTATTCCTGTAATTCCTATGTCAGCATGAGCTGCTTCTCCGGGACCATTTACCGCGCAGCCCATTACAGCTACGGTAACATCTGCATGAATAGTTCTGAAATATGGTTCCATCATATTGACAAACCAATGTGTATCGAAACTTGAGCGCCCGCACTTAGGGCAGGAAATTAATTTCAGTCCTTCTGTCCGCAAATTCAGCAGCTTAAGAAGTTCCACTCCGGCTCTCACTTCATCAAGAATTGACCCCGTTATGGAAATTCTCAAGGTATCGCCAATACCTTCGCTCAGGAGGCGTCCCAGGATAAAGGCACTTTTTGTGACAGATGGAATAAGCGGACCGGCTTCCGTAACACCCAGGTGCAGCGGGTAATCAAATGTTTCGGAAAAGAGTTTATTCACTCGGTAGGTTATTTCCGCATCCGAATCTTTCAATGAGACAATAATATTGGTAAAAGATTCAGATTGAAAAAGATCTATATAATCTCCGGCAAGTTCACACATCGAAGCGGCTTTATCCTTGCTGCCGCGCATGTTATGCGGAAGAGAACCGCCGTTCAATCCGATTCGAACTGCACATCCGGAAGCAGCAGCAGCTTTGATTACTTCCCTTACCTTCCATTCTGCCCCGATATTCCCGGGATTGATACGTATTTTATCAACACCGGCATGTATTGATTTCAGCGCGAGCTTATAGTCAAAATGAATATCGGCAACAACCGGCATAATTCCCAGTTTGCAAATATCCGCCAACTGCTGAATATCACCTTCAGACGGAACGGAAAATCGTATTATATCACACCCTGAAGTTTTCAGTTCTTCAAGCAGGATGATGAAATTATTATCAACGGCACCGATCGGTTTGTCCCACATAGTCTGGACTGAAACCGGTGATGTACCGCCTACTGTCAGTATTCCGACCTTTGCAGGACGGGTAATTTTTCTGGCCATAGAGGAAATATACCATAAAAAGAAAAAAGGTTGTATACCGAATCAAACAAACAGGTAACAAATGTTAACCATATATGATCAATATACAACCTCTTTTTCTTAATGCCTTGCAGAACCGACTGACTGTTGTCGGTCGGTCGGTCTTAACCTTTTCGTTTATGAGAATGCATTCAAGGTCAGCAGCAGGAAGACCATAACAAAGAGAGCTACTGTCTCAACAATACCTATAACAATAAGATAATTTGCTGTACCTTTGCCCGTTTCCCCAAGCGCATCAGCAGCTCCTGCTGCAGCCTTTCCCTGCATTGCTGCAGAAGCTCCGATAGCCAGTCCGCCAAACAGACCTGCCCCTAGTCGCAGCATTGAAGGTGCGGCAGCAGCATTGTTAATAAACTGCATTAGAAGAAATCCGTAGATTGTCTGGGTCAAAGGTGCTCCGGCAAAGGCAACCAGCATGAACGGAGCCGGCTTATTGTTAGCGAAACACTTTTTCCATACACCGATAGCCGATGAAGCAGCATACCCTGTCCCTAAAGCTGATCCGAAAGCTGCAAAAGCAAGAGCAGCCGCAGTACCTAAAAATCCAAAATCCATATTTTTCTCTCCTTACCATTGACATAAAAGGGGCGGAACTGTATTTCCTGATCCTTTTTTACATATTTTCATAAAAACCTTTAAAATATCTGCTTCTGTATTCAGAAACAGGTGAATACTCAGTCCCGGACCATTCCATACCCAGCTGTCCGGAAAACTCCAGCATATTCAATCTTACCCCATGTACAATAACTGATAACAGCCCCATAACAATATTAAGGCCATGGCCTATAAGCAGTACCAGCAGCGCTGCAGCAAGAGCAAATCCCCCTGGAATACCTGCTGCAATATTATTAAAACTCGAGGCAATGGCTACCGATGACATTCCTACAGCAAAAAGACGGATATAGGAAATAATATTTGAGAATGAGCCGATAGAATCGAGAAAAGTCGTAAACAGTCCGGCAAGCCCTCGCAGCAGCCCGGAGAAAAATCCTTTGCCTTTTTCCTGCGCTCCGAAAAACACTATTATTGCCAGGCCCGCAATAATTGCATACAGTCCCCATTGCGGGAAGGCCTTGCTAAGAACAAGATTCAAAGTCAGGGTATACAGACCGATCAGCAGGGAAAGAGACCCGATTTGAGAAACGGCACGCAGTTCAGGAATTTGTCTGATGAAATTTATTATACAGGCAAGGCTGAGCTGGATGATTCCTAAAATGAAACAGATGTACATGACCGTTTCGGATACTTCCTGATTTGATACAGCGAAAAGTTCAGGAAATGATGTTATTTGCGGAATAACCAGCTGCTTTAAGAATGGCAGTGAAGCAATACTGCTGCTGCCGAACCAGGTTCCAGTAATTGTTCCCCAAATAATAGTACTGATGCTCAGAACATAGATAAGTCGGATCAGTTCAGACGCTTTGCGGGTTTTTATATGCAATGCTGCAGCTGCTGCCAGAAAAATAACGCCATATCCTGCGTCACCGATGATCATTGCAACAAAAACGGTGAAAAACATCAGAAAGAACATACTGACATCATATTCTTTGTATCCGGGGACTGTTCCCAACAAATTAAACACCGGTTGAATCATACGGACAACCCAATTGTTTTTCATTTTTGTCGGAACTGGATCGGAAGCATCAGGATCTTCGATCAGCAGTCCCCAGGCATTTGTCCTTGCAGTCTTCTTGAAATCAGAAATATTTGCTGCCGGAATAAATCCGGTAAGCCATGAAACTGGCCCGTCTGAATGCATATTCTCCTGAATTCTCTTGATCTGTAAATCCGAGGCAATTATCCGGCGAACATCATGAACCAA
The DNA here is from genome assembly GCA_021736525.1 of Spirochaetia bacterium. Classification (GTDB taxonomy): domain Bacteria; phylum Spirochaetota; class Spirochaetia; order JABMQR01; family JABMQR01; genus M55B182. The sequence continues at coordinate 6,002 of JAIPFR010000009.1, read as the reverse complement.
CGGCAGCGCAGAAGATTCTGCCTCCAACCGGGCTGTAATAGTACTGATATGATTCTCGATCAGCCGTATTTCTTTATCAATTTCTGAAAGTCCCATGTCGGGTATCCGAAGCAGTCGTGATGAAGACGGAAGTTCGTCCTCACGGGTATTGAAGAAGACAGCCAGAGCCTGTTTTTTTTTCTTTTTCAGAATTATAAAATCAAAACTGTTATGAATATGAACAAGATCTTTTTGTGGAATTTCTGCAGGCAGCAGGGATACTCCATTATCGTGAAGGAACTCCAGATCTTTCGGAGAAAAATCTCCCCAGGCTTCCAGTTTTGCTGCTGTCTGGCGTAATTCCTCAATTCTATCGTGATACTCCTTCCGCTGAGTCAGCAGGAAATCTATCTCTCTGCAAAAGCTCATTACATCGTGCATACCAATCTGGCTATCTGTCAGTTCAGCAGTAAAAGTGGACAATGTTTCCGTTGGAACTTTCTGTGATTTAACTGGAACAGCAGCAATAACCCTGTCAATCATAGCCAGCTGCTGTTCTTCCCGGTCCACCGCTTCCGAGCGAGCTGTACCGGATTCTGAAATATGCATCACGCCGGATTTTCTCAAATGATTGAGTGAAGGTATGAGTTCACTGCTTTTTACAAGAACAGAAACCTTTTTCATTTTTTCAATCATACTATGACACCTTTTCCAGTTTTTTCTTGGAAATTTTCCCTCGAACAACCGCTGCAGTCTGCTGATCACCAAGATAAATCCGGATACTTCTGATCTGTTCCTTTGTTTCGGGAATTTTAACTTTTTCAAACAAGTTTACACGCTGGGAAGTGGTTCTCAGTTCATGTTCAAGCAATTCAATTTGACGTCGTAAAATATCTATCTCTGCGTCAAGCTCGGCCATCTTCTTCAGTTCTTCAATAGCCCTGTCAATCCAGAGGGGTGTTGTCTGCAGATTGTAGGGAAGTTCTCTGAAAGAGAGTCCGTCATAGACTGGTATACCGACACCGGCAATATTTCCGAAATGTCTACGGATTTCATCTATAACAATCAGCTTTTCAAGACGCAGTTCTTTAGCAAGCAGTGAGTTCTCCCCAAATACCGCTATCCAGGCAAGGATTTCATGATACAGTTGGTCTTTTCTTTCTGTCAGATCTTCCATTCTTCGGGTAACATCCCGTATAACCATTTGCAGCTGCTGTTTTTTCAGCTGCAAAGTCGGCAGATAGCGGGTAAACCGTTTGAGGTTGTCTTTCTGTTTCTTCAGTTCATTCTTTGTCAGTTTTACCGAAGGCATTATTTATCCTCTTTGTCTTTTCCGGGCCAGTATTTCATTACTAAACTGGTTTTCATGCCTGATTCTTCAGGGGAAAAGCATGAAGACAGTATTTCCCAGCCAAGATTCAGGGCTTCCTCAAGGGGAATGTTCACGGTAAGTTCCATCATCTGCTGCTCAAACATCTCTCCATATTTCAAGAGCTTGATATCCCAATCGGACATTTGGAAACCCATTGATTTTTTTTCCATCGACTCCTTGTAAGAGGCATAGAGTTTTATCATTCCATCCATTAAGGAACGGTGATCATCACGTGTTTCCTTGTTTACCTGCTGCTTAAGTCGTGAAAGAGAACCGAAAGGCTCAATTCTTCCATTTTTCAAATAGTACTGCCCTTCTGTAATATACCCGGTATTATCGGGAACCGGATGGGTAACGTCATCGCCAGGCATCGTGGTTACTGCTAAAATTGTCACAGAACCAGCTCCCTCAAAATCTACTGCTTTTTCGTAGCGTGCAGCCAGGGAACTGTAAAGGTCACCGGGATATCCGCGGTTTGAGGGCACCTGATCCATTGTTATTGCTATTTCTTTCATTGCATCGGCAAAGTTTGTCATATCAGTGAGCAGAACAAGTACTTTTTTTCCTTCAAGCGCAAACTGTTCAGCCACAGCCAGGGAAATATCCGGAACAAGAAGACATTCCACTGTCGGATCTGAAGCTGTATGTACGAAAAATACTGCCCGGTTCATTGCTCCGCTTGTTTCCAGCTCTTCCCGGAAAAACAAGTAGTCATCATACTTTAAACCCATTCCTCCGAGGACGATTATGTCTACTTCGGCCTGCATGGCAATCCGGGCAAGCAGCTCATTGTAGGGTTCACCGGAAACAGAAAAAATCGGCAGCTTTTGCGATTCTACGAGTGTGTTAAAGACGTCGATCATGGGAATTCCAGTCCGGATCATATTTTTAGGAACAATTCTTTTGGCTGGATTAACTGAAGGTCCGCCGATATCAATCATATTCTCATCAAGCACAGGACCCGCATCCCGCGGTTTCCCGCTGCCGTCAAATACTCTGCCCATTAAATTTTCGGTGTAGGACACCTGCATCGGATGGCCAAGGAATCTTACTTCATCACCGGTAGATACGCCCCGCCCTCCGGCAAAGACCTGCAACGATACGACATTTTCTTTCAGACGTATAATATTTGCAAGGGAAGCTCCGTGTCTGGAACTGACAACCGCCAGATCTCCATTTCTTACTCCCTCGGCGAGTACGGTGATAACATTGCCCGATATAGACTCAATCTTTGTATAAACTTTCTGCATAAATAAACCGCCTGTAGCTGGTGTCTCTCCTCGATACAATTCTGAAGCAAGGAATAACCGTAATATTTGAGGCAGCCGCCGGCACTGAGTCAAGCTCAGGTAAGATCAGCTGTCCCTTGAAAATTCACTATTTACTCATTTGCCTTAAGTTTTTCATCTATTTTCCCACGCAGGGATTCTTCAATGGATTTGAAAGAATCACTGTTCCACTCTGCACTGTTCAAATCTAGAAATCTCTGACGAAGCTGATTGAAATAGTTACGTGTTTCCTGCTTTGTGGATAGTTTGAAACTGCCGTGGAGAATAGTAAAAACCAGATCAAACGTATACTTCTGTCTCTCAATAGGGGCTGATCCGTCAACAGGGTCAAAAGAATCCTGCTGCAGGTAGACACTGTCAAGGAATTCTGATTTCTGATACACGATGTAATCATCAAGGCTGGTTCCTTCCTCGCCGACAACCTTCATCATCTGGTTGACTTCTTCGCCGCGAAACAGCAAATCCCTGGCAAAAGTTGTTTTTTTACTATCTATTATACCCGTATACTTACTCCAGCTTTCCAGAGGATGAATTGCCGGATACTTTCTTGCATCAGAACGTTCACGGGACAACCCGTGAAAAGCCCCGACGACTTTCAAGGTTGCCTGGGTAACGGGTTCCTCAAAATTACCGCCGGCAGGACTTACCGTCCCGCCGATTGTTACTGAACCGGTATTCCCGTCAAACAGACGGACGAGTCCAGCCCGTTCATAAAAGTTTGCAATGACTGATTCAAGATAGGCAGGGAAAGCTTCTTCTCCAGGGATTTCCTCAAGCCGACCGGACATCTCCCGCATTGCCTGTGCCCAGCGAGAGGTGGAGTCCGCCAGAAGCAGCACATTCAGCCCCATTTGGCGATAATACTCTGCAATTGTAACAGCGGTATATACAGAAGCCTCGCGGGCTGCCACTGGCATGGAACTTGTGTTGCAAATGATAATGGTACGTTCCATGAGAGATTTGCCAGTCCGGGGGTCTGTCAGTTCAGGAAATTCGATGAGAGTTTCCACGACTTCACCTGCCCGTTCTCCGCATGCAGCGATTATTACTATGTCAACATCGGCATTGCGGCTGGTAGTTTGCTGAATAACGGTCTTTCCTGCCCCGAAAGGTCCTGGAATACAAAACGTTCCTCCTCTTGCTACGGGGAGGAAGGTATCGATGATTCTGATTTTTGTTATCATCGGTTCCACCGGCTTAAGCCGCTCTTCGTACCGGGTTACGGCCCGCTTGATCGGCCAGGTAAAAACCATGGATAGAGAGTGATCATTCCCTGACGAATCGGTTACTACAGCAATTTCCTCGCGAGCTGTGTAGGATCCGGCAGCAGCGATTTTTTTAACTGAGTATTCACCGTCGCTGAAACCGAATGGAACCATAATCCGATGGCTGAAAATACCTTCAGGAACAGTTCCTACCGAATACCCCGGCCGTACAATATCTCCCTTTTTTACCGAAGGAGTGAATTCCCATGATGAATCAGGAATTGCATTCATGTAGACACCGCGCTGTAAAAAGAAACCGCACTTTTCTGCAAGCTGCGGCAAAGGATTCTGAAGACCGTCATACACTTGTCCCAGAAGTCCAGGTCCAAGCTCAACACTGAGCAGCTCTCCGGTAAATTCCACCTGATCACCGACTTTTATTCCGCCGGTCATTTCGAACACCTGCAGCGAAGCCTCTTTCCCATTTACTCTTATTACTTCTGCTTTCAGACGGCTGTCGCCAAGAATAATATAAGCTACTTCATTCAAGGAAATATTGTCAGTAAATTCAACCGTAGCCATATTTCCATTTATTCCAATTACTTTACCGGTATTCATTCGCTCAACTCCAAATAAATCTAGATAGCGGCAGGCAGCAATCGGGAACAACCCGGCATTGTACCTGACGAGTCACTTTTTACAGCTGACCTGTCGCCTGTATGTTTGAGAACACATGGCTGAACGCTTCCTTACCCTGATCTTTAGTCCGATAAGATAGTCGCTTAAGGAGCTGCAGTTTTATATAATAAACAATAATCATACACAAGTCGAAAAAATGGTTTGTGCCAAGGGTATCGAGATAGATCCACTGGGCATCGAGCAGCAGGGTTGCTGCATCAAGAGGATTCGGGGCATGGAATACCCTTTTGGCAATATCGGCAGCTTCAGGAACCTGCCTGAAGCTGACGGCATAAATATCCTGATCGAGACCGATTTTTTCAGCACGAAAGGCTGCGAGTTCTTTTTTTACTGCAGTGGAAAATTCGTTCCAGCAGGTAAGAACCGGGTGGACATCAGCTCCTGTTCCTTCAGCAGATGCTTCTCTGACAATTCCATAATCGCCTGCTGTCAGGTGCATACTGCACAACTCAAGAAATTCTTCGGGAGAAAATGGAAGCTCTGTATCTTTTTGCAGCATCGGCAGGGAAGCAGCAAAGTAGTAATAAGATGGCAAGTCTACGCTCCTTCCCCAGCAGCGGCATCAAGAATCAAACTTCTCAGGTCAGGGTTTACAAATTTGCCAATCATTTCGGCAAGATTTTCAGGGGTAATGCTGTAGTAGCCGCTTCCATCTTTTTCTTCAATCATAAAACCGCTTGACAGCCCCTTAACCGGCTTCAGTTCATATCCTTTCTTCAATAGTTCTGCGGCATCCTGAAGCAGCAGCTTTTTTATCGCAGCCAGGCTTTTTTCAGGTACTTCGATTGTTCCGTCACTTCCCGAAAGAAGATCAGCTTTGAGAACGGCTTGAATCAAGTCGGCGAGGAGGGTGTCGTCTTTAAGCTTCGCATCGATCCGCTGTTTGAGAAGTGTATCAAATATCGCGGTAATACTTTTCTGAAGAGAAATTAAAAGATCACGGCCCGCCTGCTTTATTGAAGATATACTTCCCTGTTCTTTCATATCGGCTGCTTTACGGGCGTCAGCTTCAATTTTCTCTGCCTGATGACGTGCTTTGGAAACTATTGTCTCCGCCTTTTCTTCGGCTGCTTTCAGTATTTCTTCAGCCTTGCTCTCTGCGGTCTCAACACCATCCCGCTTTATTGATTCTATCAGTTCCTGTAATGTCACTTCCATCTAAAAACCCCATCAATTTCAATCTTAATAATCATTTATTAGCATCAGCCGGAACCGGCAGTATTGACCGCAGCGACTGTTTGTTTTCTTACAACGATTGCTTCATTTCAGCCGTCCAGAATGACATACGTTTTCCCATAACCGCCGTCTTCCGGAGGAGCAAAGGAAAAACTTGCAACACTCCGGGTCTCACGAAGAAACGTATGAATTCCTTCCTGAAGCACTCCGTCTCCTTTACCATGAATCACGGAAAATTGGGAGAGATTATGCATAATTGCACTATCTAATTGGATTTCCAAT